>DAITQE010000050.1:0-11703 GCA_036833235.1 Opitutus sp. | reverse complement strand
TCGCGGGGAATTTCCCGGCGATTGTGACCGTCCGTGGCGAGATGGAAAGTGGACAGGATGTCATGGGCGTCCTTCGGCCGGGCGGCGGGCATCTTGTGATCGAAAACGATTTCACGGGCCTCTTGGACGGTGAACACTGTGCCCTCAATGTAATTGGAAAAATAGGCTTCCCAAAAAGCATGGAGCCGGCGTTCCGCCGTCGGCCTTTCCGGTAGCGGAGCGAAAGTCTCCGTCGCCAGCCGCGTAGCGAGTCGCGTGAAAAGCGCTACTCGGTCCGGGTCGTAAGGCTCGCGGCGTGCGCGCGCCCGTCCAAGCGGCGAAACCAGTGCATCCTCCTTGTCGCCATCGAGGAGGGCCGCGATGATCGTCCGTGCACGCGTCGCCGCCTCTGGCAGCTCAAGTTGGGGCGCAATTTCTTCCATCGCGGCCAGCAGTCGCCGCAATTCGTCCGGCCCGTGTATCCGGCAGAGCCGGTCAAGCCAGCCCTCGACGGCCATCCGATCCAGTGTCTTGCGTTCACTGCCCGCACGGGCGCGGCTTTCGGTCAGATTTTCCAGCAACGCGCGAGGACGCGAGGCCATGAACAAATCCGCCCCGAGTTGGGTGTCGCCCGCTTGGGCCGGTGAACCTTTCCAAATGCGAAGTGTGACGCCCGGCAAAACGTGTGTCTTGTCCTTCCGGCCATAGGTGAGATGATAGAATCCCGCTGACGAGGGTTTCGCTTCAATCGCCGTCCGATAGCTGATGACCGCGCCGGGATAGAAATGCCGGATGATGGCCGGTAGGTCAGCGCGGATGACTTCTTCCGGTGAGCTGGACAAATCGGTCGTATAGATCCGCGAGGCGAGCTTGCGCGCCTCGTTCCGCTTGATCATTCTGGCGAGCTGGTTCGCTTCTGCGGTGTCCGATGAGCCGAAAAGGAAGGGCATGAAAATCGGAGGCTAAGTGAGTCGAAAACAGGGAAAAAGTGAATAATCGGTGTTTAACGACTCAATAAAGTGAGGTTTTAGCATTTATGCCAGCGAAAAGCGCTCTCCGTCGAACGCCACCAGAGGTGATTTCTGCATACGTGGGCCAGTTGCAGGTAGACGGAACAAGGAGCCCGCGAAAGCCACTCTGGCCCCGATGCTCGTTCCCAGCTACATGCTGCATCCATGATCGTAAAGTCTTACGCATTCACTCACTCCGCGCTCGCTCAATTTTCAGAGGAAGAACGAGTCGCGCTTTTCCACCTTGGGCATTTGCACAACGAATTGCTCTGGTCGCAAAAGCATCTTCGGGTATGGAATAACCGCCAAGGCGAGATCGAGCCGGAAACGAACGGTCGGGTGTTTGCTTTCGTGTCTTCCATCGCTCGATTCGCAGGACAACTCCGGGAAACATACAAAGCGATCCGCGTAGATTATTTCTCAACGCAGCTATCTAAGAAATACCATGCCCGCCTGACGCCACAGACTCAGGCGGCGCTCGATTCGCTCGGAAGGTATTATGCGGGGCGCAACATGGTGATGGAAATTCGGGACAAGCTCGCATTTCACTTCGACGGAGCCGAATTCAAAAACCATATCGCCACGTTAAGTCCTAACCAACCCCATCGCTTTCTCATCGGTGAGCATAGCGGTAATACGTTCTTCGAGTTCGCGCACAATGTGAACGCGAGCTGTTTGCTCGCTTTGTCCGGCGAGGCGGACACTGAAGCAGCGATGACTCGCCTCGTCACGGAAGTGATCGGCGACGTGGCAGACTGGACCTTTCGGTTCATCACCGAGTTCATCATCCTTGTGCTCCGTGAAACCCAGGGCGTGGCAGCCGAGATCACGTTGCAGAACGTCCCGCTCGATTCGGACGTGCATTTGCCGTTTTTTACGCGGGCGAGCGCGCGATCCGACGCGACCGCTGTCGCGGTCCCGTAGCTTTCCACGCCAATGCGTCGATTTCGAAATACCTAATTCCGGAGAGGTCGGCTACCCCAAAGCCGGTAAGTGCAGGCCGTTGAATCAAGATCGTTTCAGGTCGCGAATTTGCGGCATGGAAACAAACGAAACGATACACGGCGGTAGCGGCTTTTCGACGGTCGAACCGTGCTCCCCGAAAATAGGAGCAAACGTCACCTCGAACGCAGCCCCTATTTCTGAAAGCCAAGCGGGTGTAAGCTCGGAACACATGAAACATCCAACGGCGAGCACCGACCCAGAATCCTTTTTTTTCGAGCCGGCCAGTCCCACGACAGGAAGCCCGGACGATGGCATCGGATGTCATTTGCCGTTTGCTGATCTGGATGTCGGATGGCCGGACCCTTGAGGGATCGCGGGCTGCGCTGGTCGTAGACCGGCTTGGCGCCCGGGCGCGGCGCATCCGCCAGCCCTTCAGCCCGTGCTCGGCAAAGCGCTGCCGCCATTTGATCACCGTATTTGGCCGAGTGTGACACCGTTCGGCGATCACCCTCACCGGTTCCCCGGCCACACAGCCCAGAATCATGCGCGCCCGCTCCACGGTCTGCCTCGCCTCGGTTCGGCTCGCCGCTCGCACCTCCAGAATCTGACGGTCGGCCTCGTTGCATGTGATGCGAGCTGCTCTTCGTGACATGCCTCCTGTCTGCCGTATATATCACTTACCATTGCAAGTAAGCACTAGCTTCAGGGTCTCCTGAAAAAACTGGCGGAGAGGGGGGGATTCGAACCCCCGGTACGGTTTTACCCGTACAACGCTTTAGCAAAGCGCCGCTATCGACCACTCAGCCACCTCTCCAAACCAGAATTTGGGAGGCAAACGCCGCCCCACGAAAGTGCAAGGCGGATTTCTCTCTCAAAAAGGCTGGCGCACGGCTTTCCGGTTTGCGGTTTTCAACACACGTGCCCCGGTAGGCCGCGAGCTCGCTCGCGCTGAAACCGCGCCTTCTGCGCAGCGCTCGTTCGGCTGCGGTGAGTTGCGCGTCAAGCACGCAACCTACCTCGATCCACTAAAGCGGAGGCGTTTAGCTTTCTCCGTCCGTCGGGCGCTCCAGCTCTTCGCGGCACTCGTGCACCACGCGCAGCCAGATTTCACGCAGATCGAACAGCCGCGGCAGAGCGGATTCACGGTAAATGGAAACCGTCCGGTGATTTAATGCCGACTGATCGTTGAGCAACGCGAGCGTGCCATTAAGCGCGCTCAAAGCCCGCTTGAAGAGACTGACCGCCATCGCATAGTCCCCGAAATCAAGCGCGTGAATGGCTTGGACTGCCTGTTCTTCACCGTGATGAAGCGACGAAAGTAATCCCAGCGCCAGCGGTTGAGGAACCTTGGTGGAATCGCACGCCGCAAGCTCCCAATGACGGCGCAAGCCGAGGTAAAGTGCCTTGGTGGAAACGAAGATCGGATTTTTGTGCAGCGTGTAAACGTCTTCTCCATCCGCGAAATCCGCCGAATCGTCATCTGAATCGTCGTCGTCCGCCGAATCCGCGGCCGCTTTATCGTCGTCATCGGATTCGCTACTGCCCCAGTTCATCAATTCGGCGACGTCGTCGATCCGGTCTGCACTGTCCTTGCAGGCCTCGTAAAAGCCCAAGTATCGGTGAACGGCGTCGTCTTGTTCGCGCAGGTAACGCTCCCAATCGAACTCGTTCCAAGCCAGATCGCCGCGGTCTTCCCACTCGTTTTCCTGGCTCCCGTCAGAATCGGATTTGCTCATTCGGTAAGGACGAAATGAGTCTGCAGGGTCGGGAAATGCAAATAAAATTCCGGCAGGGCGGGGTCGTCGTGCAAGGTCTTTTGTTTTGGAATGGTATCCTGTAGGCCGCCAGCTTGCTGGTGCGATTGAAGCGCGAGCAAGTTCGCGGCCTACAACGCAACAGATTGCGCGATCAAAACGAGAGGCCGCGGGTCGTCGAGCCCGCGTCGACTCCGGATGACGTTGTGAGAACGTTTTGCGAGTTGAACCGAAGCAGCTCTTCGCTCTACCGTTCCGCTACCGATGACCGATGTGCATCACGAGACCGTCTTTTTTTCGGGACGCGTTCAAGGCGTCGGGTTTCGATATACCGTGATGCAGGTTGCGAAAGAATTCGATGTGGCGGGCTTCGTGAAGAACGTGCCGGACGGCCGGGTTCAGCTCGAGGCAGAAGGACAGGTGGACGAAATTAATTCATTCGTTCATGCGGTTGAGGACCGCATGCATGGCTATGTGCGCAACGTCGAACGATCGGGTGAGAAACGACTGCGGCAGTTCAACAATTTCATGATTAAATGAGCCGCACGCCGGCGGTCGAGTTCCGCGGTGTTACGAAGGATTTTTCGATCCGGATGCGCGGAGTGAAATTGCGCGCACTCGATGATCTCAGCTTCACGGTTGAAGCTGGCGAGGTGTTCGGATTGCTCGGTTCGAATGGGTCCGGCAAAAGCACCGCGATCAAAATTATCCTGGGTTTGATCGATCCCACGGCCGGTGGCGCAACGGTGTTCGGCCGATCGAGCAAGCAAGTCGAGACACGGCGGCTGATTGGTTATTTGCCGGAGGCCCCCGATTTCTATCGCTATCTCACAGGTCGTGAACTCGTGACGTTCTATGCGGAGCTCTGCGGACTTCGAGGAACTTACCTTCGCGGACGGACGGCCGAGGTGATCGAGTCGGTTGGACTCACCGCCGCGGCCGATCGGCTGGTCGGCACCTATTCGAAAGGCATGCTGCAGCGGATCGGGCTCGCCCAGGCGCTGGTCCATGATCCGCAATTATTGATTCTCGATGAGCCGACCGCAGGCGTGGATCCCGTCGGCTCTGCTGCGATCACCGCCCTGATCATCAGGCTGAAATCCGCGGGTAAAACGATTCTGATCACGTCCCACCTGTTGGCGCAGATCGAAGACGTTTGTGATCGGATCGCGATTCTCGATCACGGACGGCTGCTTCTTGAGGGCAAGGTCAACGAACTCTTGCGGCGTTCCGATCACGGCCAGCGAACGTTTTCGACGAATTCATTGCAGCCGGCGGACCTCGGCGAGTTGGAAAACTGGTTGGCCGCGCGAGGAATCTCGCTCGGAAATTCTGAGTCGGCGAGCGTCCGCCTCGAAAAGATTTACTGCGAGGAGATCGAGGCGAGTCGGAATCGCACGGTGCGTTAATAGGTTTCGTCATGTGGCTTCCCGTTTCTCTTTCCTGTGTGCGACTGATTGCCCGGAACACCGTTCGGGAAGCGATGAGGCAACGGCTCACGCTTTTCTTCGGCGTGCTCGCTCTCGCGTTGGTGTTGGGCGTCGGGCAGTTTCGCGAGTTCAATTTCGGCGCGTCTGAAATCAAGTTCATCGCGGACTTCGGCTTCGGAACAATGGCGTTTTTCGGTGCGGCGCTGACGATCACCGCGACATCGCAGCTCTTCTTCAGCGAAATCGAACACCGCACGATCCTGACGCTTCTCGCGAAGCCGGTCACTCGCGTTGATTTCGTGCTCGGCAAGTTTTTTGGAGTGGTGGCGATCACCGGCGTGTTCTGTGCAGCGCTGACGATGCTGCTGGCCGCTGTGATGTGGTCGCGCGAGTCAACGTTGATGCGTAATTTCCCCGCAGTTGTTGGACCGAATGCACACGTTGATTATCTCACGGTCGCTGCCGTTGGTTTTGCTCAGTGGATCAAGCTCATCGTGCTCTCCGCGTTAACTCTTTTGATCGCCAGTTTTGCTCGAACCCAACTGTTCGCAGTCGTAACGGGTTTTTTCGTTCTCGTGATTTGTCACCTTCAATTTCTGGCCCAGATGGCCGCGATGCGGAGCGGTTCCGCACTAACGCGTGGCATGATGCAGTGTGTTTCACGGATCTTTCCCGACTTCCAGGTGTTCGATTTTTCTGAATCTCTTGCGACAACCACTGGCATCGTGTGGGGGCAACTGGCGAGCGTGAGTCTTTATGGTTTGGGTTACGCGGCGATCGCGTGTGGGTTGGCGAGCCTGAGCTTTCGCACGCGTGAAATCTAGAGTTACAACGGCTGTGGCGGTCGTGATGGGATTGGGCCTGGCAGGTGTTATCGTGCACCCACTGGTGAGATCCGTCCCAAGCGACCGTTTGGATGTCCGCCCCATTTCGGCCACCGTCGCTGCCGGGAGTGGCAACGCCTTTGTCGTTTTGGGCGGTTTGAGAACGGTGGTCGCCGATCTTGTGTGGTTACGTGCTTACATGGCTTGGGAGAAGCGTGATGCGCCCGCGACTGAAGCGCTGCTCGAACTCACGACGACGCTCGATCCACGACCGCTCTACTTCTGGATCAACGGCGCACGGATTATGGCGTATGATATGCCGGTTTGGATGACGGTCGGCGTGACATCTGAGTCCGTCCAAACGCGCGTTGATACTCTGCAAGCCAAACGAGCGCTCGCGTACCTCGATGGAGCGCTGCTCCATCATCCCGCCCGTGCGTCCTTGTGGATTGAACGCGCCAATATCGAACTGCATCGTCTGCACGATATCGCCGCAGCCGCGGAGAGCTATCGGCAGGCGTCGCAACAGCCGGATGCGCCTTATTACGCGGCTCGCATTCAGGCTGAGTTGTTGCGCAGAATTGGGCGCAAAGCCGAGGCTCTCGCTTGTCTGACGGAGCTGTATCCACGTTTGCCCCTGTCCGATGAAACCGCGGGCGCGGCATTGGTCCTGAGTCGGATTCGCAGTTTAGAAGCGGAGCTGGGCAAATCGCCGTCAGAGTTTTTAAACACCGAATCGAGTCCACTCGACGCACGGATGCACCTTTGACAGCACGCCAAACGTTTCCGTAAAAGCACACCTCGCGTGATCACCTTCGAACTCTGTTCCTATTGGATAACGACGCTCCACGACTCGTACCGGCGGAACATTTCCGACTTAACGCGAACCGCTCGTATTGGTGATCGCGCGACAGCACATTTCGTCGTCGCGGCGTGAAACGTTCATCCTGGAACATTTGGGCTTCCGCCGCGCGACCGAGGACCTTGCCGGCCGCCGTTGCGCCGGTTATCGTCGGCAGTGCGTTGGCGGCTCGGGACGGCGCCCTCGACTGGTTCGCCGCCGTGCTCTGCCTTGGCTTCGCGTTGCTCGTCCAAATCGGCACGAACTTCGCCAACGATTATTACGATTTCATCCGCGGCGCTGACACCGCCGCGCGCGTCGGACCACGGCGCGCGGTAGCGGCCGGCTTGATCGCGCCCGGAACGATGCAGCGGGCGATGTGGATTGTATTCGCTGCTGCGTTTGCATGCGGACTCGGGTTGATCGCGTGGGGCGGGCTGTGGCTGCTCGCCATCGGCGTCGCGAGCATTCTTTGTGGAATTGCCTACACGGGCGGCCCTTGGCCACTCGGCTATAATGGGCTCGGGGATATTTTCGTCTTTTTGTTTTTTGGCATCGTGGCGGTGGGCGCGACCTATTACGTGCAAGCTGGAACGCTCGCCGGCGACGTGTTGATTGCGGCGGTCCCGATTGGCTTGCTCGCGGCCAATATTCTGGTCGTGAACAATTATCGGGACGTCGAGACCGATGCCGTCGCCGGAAAACGCACTCTTGTCGTCCGGTTTGGGCGTCGCGCCGCGCGAATCCAGCACGCCGCATCATTGGGTGTGGCGCTCGTCGTCCCGCTGTTGTTCTTCGCTTGGGACGGCGTCGCCTGGCGGCTGATGCCGCTGTTGATCGCTCCGATGGGATGGGCTCACGTGAGACGCCTGCGCGAGGATGAATTGCCCGCCCAAAGAATAGAACTTCTTGGCGATACGGGGAAGCTGCTGGCGATCTACGCGGTGCTATCGGCTATTGGTTTCTTGCTGTAGACAGCGAAAACAAAAGCGAAGCCGTGTTTATGGGGCCGCTTCGTTCCCGTTGCCGCAGCTGCACGTAGGCCGCCCGCTCGCGGGCGCTCGTTCAGCGCGAGCAAGCTCGCGGCGCTTGCGGCCTACAACGGAGAAAAACGAGGCTACAGTTCGATTTTAAACCGCTCTAGCCGGACCGCCCGCGTCGCGAACGCATGAAGACGTTTTCACGCGAGTGGCAATAAACCGTGGCTCGCGGAGTTCGCGAGCTGCGACTGAGGCCGATCTCACGAGCTATGCTGCCACGTGAGCAGCGAGCTTGGCCTTGAGCGCCGCCTTCGGCATCATTCCGACGAGTTGCTCGACGACTTGACCGCCCTTGAAAAGGAGCATCGTGGGAATCGCCCGGATCCCGTACTCGGTCGCGACTTCGCCGTGATCGTCGATGTTGACCTTCGCGATCGTGAGCTTGCCATCGAGTTCGGTCGCGAGCTCCTCAAGGATCGGAGCGATGGCTTTGCACGGGCCACACCACGGAGCCCAGAAGTCGACCAGCACGGGCGTTGCCGCCGCGCTGATGGTACTCTTGAAATTAGCAGTGGTGAGTTGAGCAATTTTTTCGGACATGTTTAGCAGCGGTTAGGATTAAGAGATAGGCAAATGCACGGGACGCAAATTCGGTGAGCAACTGCGATGACCCGAAAATCACTGAGGAGTGGAACGGCTCAGGATCTCGGCGAGTTCGTCTGGCTCTACGTGCGCGAGTTGCTTACCGCGATTTTTTAGCTCCTCGAAAGTCTTTACCGCCGTCTCGGTCATGCGCCCGTGCGTTTCCTCCGAGCCGCCAACGATGGCAAAATGCTTGCCAGTGGTGATGCGCTTGTGGCCATCGTCGTTATCAAAACCTATGCCCAGCAACCCTGCGGCCCGCTTCGGAGTTTTTTTCTTTTTACTCACGCGGTCACCGTGCTGGGGTTCGCCGCGCTTTCAAGCGGGAATTCATCTTCCACGGCGCTGCAAACAATATCGGAAAACGCCTCGTCCTGCCGGAGCCGCAGCCGTTTCAATCGCGTCAATTCGAGTACGGCTAAAAACGTGGCCACCAGCATGCGCAGGCTGATTTTGCCTTCGAACAATTCTGTAAATAGGAATGTCTTTACCGTTTTCGTGCGCTCCAGGAGGTATTCCATTCGATCGGACACGGTGACTTGCTCGTCGTGGATTTCCCCGACGACGAGTTTTTCCGCCAGCCGGCGCAGCACGATGTTGAACGCGTTCCAGAGTTCGATGCGGCCCACATTCTTTAGCGGACGATCGAGTTCGAACGCCGACAGCGACGACACGTGCCGCACCATCAAATCCTGTCGAAGCACCGCCAACTCATTCAGTTTTGCCGCCGCTTCCTTGAATTTTTTGTACTGCAGAAGTTGGTGAACGAGATCCCACCGCGGATCGATTTCCTCATCGTCAGCATTGGGATCCACCGCGTGGAGCCCTTTCGGCAATAACATCCGGCTCTTGATCTCCATCAATGTCGCCGCCATGACGAAAAATTCGCCGGCGAGATCGAGGTCCATCTCCTGCATCGCCCGGAGTGCCTCCACGTATTGCTTCGTGACGGACTCGATCGGGATGTCGTAAATATCTAGTTCATTCTTTCGGATGAGAAAGAGCAGCAAATCCAGCGGGCCTTCGAAGACGCGGAGCTTGATGCGATAGTCGGAATCGGGAACCACGCCGCTGATGTTCAGCGGAGTGCCGCACGCAGCAATGGAAAAAATTCGCGACCCCAGCGGCAGGCAAGAGAGTGTCACGCATTACGTGACACTTTCTGGAGCGTAATCTTCGGCCCGTCCGCTCGCTTTTGGGTAGTTCTCCGTGCGCGAACAAGTTCACAGTGCTCGCAGCCTGTACAAGTGAGTGTCACGTATTACGTGACACTTCGGCTATGCGCGGCGACGGAGACACGACACGAAAAATCCGTCGGTGTCGTGTTGCGAGGGGAGGAAGATGAGGCCGAATTCGGATTGAGACGCACGGAAAGATTTGCGTGGGCGCTCGATCGCGAAGTCCGCGTGGGTGGAAAGGAAAGCGCGAACGACGTCCTCGTTTTCGAGGCGGCTAAGGGAGCAGGTGGCGTAAATCAACTGACCGCCCGTTCGCACTCGATCGCTGAATCCAGCGAGCAGTTGACGCTGTTTTGTCGCGGCCGCCTCGATGTGCGACGGCGTTGTTGTCCATTTCAGGTGCGGTGCCCGCCGCCACGTTCCTGAACCGCT
Source organism: Opitutus sp. (assembly GCA_036833235.1). Classification (GTDB taxonomy): domain Bacteria; phylum Verrucomicrobiota; class Verrucomicrobiia; order Opitutales; family Opitutaceae; genus Opitutus. Next base: position 1,688 of record DAITQE010000050.1, on the reverse strand, counting down.
GCACGGCGCATCGACCAGCACACCGTCGTAAACGGAGTCGGCGGCGGTGGTGAGAATCCGTAAGGGCGCAAAATGGGCGGCCTTGGCATTGCCGGAAAGGTGTCGATGCTCGTCGTCGCGGGTCCGACTCGCATTGTGGGAAACGACGATGCCCGCACGGGTGGCGCGAACCGCGAGTTCGCGAAGAGCATCGGTGCGGATATCCGATGCGTCGATCTGGCCGTTTGGGCCGAGCAACGCGGCGAGCTGGAGAGTCTTGCCGCCAGCTCCCGCACACGCATCGAGCCATCGAGCACCGGGAGCGATCCCGCACGATTCCAGCAGCAACTGCGAGCCGAGATCCTGGACTTCGATGAGACCGGTTTCGAACACCCGCGTTTTTGTGACGTTGACCTGATCCTCGAGCCGCCAGGCGGAGCTAAGAGTATCGTCCGCGGTCCAGCGCCACCCGAGTTGCGCAAATTCCGCAATAATGGGAGCGGTATCGGAGGTTTGAATTCGAATCCAAAGCGGAGCACGCGCGAGCAGGGCGTCGACTTCGTGAGAGGCAAATGCCGCGGGGCAGTGCTCATGAAACCAATCGGGCAGGAGCGATGTAGCCGGCTCGGCCGCGAGTCGTGAAAACGCCGTTGCCTGACTCAGCCGCCCGGTGACTATTTCCTTTTTTTCTCTGACACTGGGCGGGCAAACCGGCCAGTCAGACGCGAACGCGGCGCGGAATCGCTCGGTGACACGGGAATCCGCGGCGAGCCATGCGATGAGCTGCACGGCACTGTCCGCATCTCGGTCGAGTTCCGCCTCGACCCACGGTAGATAACGGAGCGTGGTGTAGATCAGCTCACGATATAACCGGCGGTCGCGCGCGCCAAATGCCCGCTGGCGGGCGAGCGAGTTTTGAATGCGTGCAGGAAGATTGCGGTCACGGCGCCAGTGCGGTCGCAATTGCGCGAGCAGTTCGAGCAGCGTGCGTTGTTGGCTGCCGGCAATGCTCATCGGGAGGCCAACCCGCGGCCTAGAAGCGAAGCGCGTCGATGCGCACGTTCAGCCCGAAACGACTCTCGCGGCGCTGGCCGTCATACAGGCTGATGCTATATTCGACGCTCCAGGTGTTGCCGATGTTCTGGCGAATGCCGTAAATCTGCTCGTTGAAACGACGCTGGCGTGCGTCGTAACGCAGATGCACAATGCCTTCAAAAACTTCATTCAGACGGCGGCTGCCCTCGAGGAAATAATCGTTGAGCTCATGGCGGAGAAAATTGCTGGAGAAGCGCAGAGCCCATTCGTCACCGTCTTTCAACGTGATTCCCGTGTTGAATTCGCGCAGGGTGAAATCCTGCGGGGCAAAGCTCTGATAGATTCCGAGTTCCAGCCAGCGGGCGGGCATCACGGCAAGCTCCGTGTGAATCTCTGAAACGTCCTTCTCGTCCGCCGTACGATGAAACCGAAAATCGTTCGCGACATTGAAGATCACGAGATCACGTGATCCGTAAACTCCGTCACGCGTTTGCAGCGTGTTATCGATTCCGAGCCGAAGCGTGTTGGTCCCGCGCAATTCGTCGATGTTGCGAACCGCGCCAAGTCCCAGCGGCTGCAGGTAGGTGGAAAAAGAGCGGCGGTCGATTGCCGGAATGTAACGCGCCCCTTTTTCTGCGTCAGGAATATAGCGGTACGAGAGCCGTGGCGTGAGC
>DAITQE010000049.1:0-11769 GCA_036833235.1 Opitutus sp. | reverse complement strand
GCGACGGCCCCGCCGACGCACGGCCGGCAGTTTAATTCCGTGGCCGTGAAGCCCTGGGCCCCCATCGCGATCCGAATGGTGTTCGCGACGCTCGCCCGGTCCCGTGGTGACCTGGAGCCCACCAAGAAGCTCGTGATGTTGGACGATGCGGATATTTGGTCGGAGTCGGAATACTTCACGGAAAACAAGACGCGCCCGGCCGGCGGCTACAAGATGCTTGAGGAATGGGACCGCGAGGCGAAGGATGAAGAAAAGCGCCCGTTCCGGTTCGGTGGAATCGACGTGCAGCAGGATCACTTTGTCCTCACGGTGCGCAAGTGGGCGCGGGATTCACAGAGCCGGCAGCACTTCGCGGAAAAGGTTTTGTCGGCGGGCGTGCTCAAAGACCGGTTGGAAATGTGCGGCGTGATGCCGGCGCGGACGTTCCTCGACACGCGCCACGATCCGCAGCGCGTTCGCCGGCTTTGCGCAATGAACGGCTGGCGGACGGTCCTGGGAGAAGGTGAAAAGGATTACACGCACCAGCTATTCCTTCCCGGCAACGACAAGCCCATCCCGGAGAAGCGAATTTATTCGGAACCGAAAATAATTGATCCATGGATCGGAACTGTGTCGCAAGGCGGCAGCGGAAAGATTGCCGAGTGGAATTTCAGCAAGCCGAGCGCGCTGGGGCGTCTGGCGTTGCTGCGATCGATTCCGAGAAACGACGGGCAGCTCCATTGGAGCGGAGCGGACGACGCGCCCGATTGGTATTACAAGGAGATCGATGCCTTCCATCGCGCGAAGAAATTCAATGCCCGCGGCGAGCAATACGAGGAATGGGAAGCGCATGGGCCCGATCACGGCGCGGATGGCGAATGCATCGGCGTGATTGCGGCGAGCATGGCCGACCTGGCCGGCGCGGAATCACTCGTGCCGGCAACCTGATTTTTACCATGAAACTATACCAAAGATTTGAAGATTTGCCGAAAAGAGAACTGATTGAATATGGGCTGTGTGGTATTTGGCTTCCGACTACGTTGTGGCGATATGTGAGGCATCCGCGCGGAATCTACGAAAAGGCCGTAGGCAATAACTGGTGGGCTATGAGGTGGGGCGAGGACCATCCGCAATGGGCAGTGGAGTGCGAGGTGTGGGGCCTCGATAAAATAAGTTTTTCAAAGCGGGATTTCAATCGCGCGATCTCCGAAGAATGCACATGTCGCGGACTAGATGGGGGACTTTCGCTTGCCCCCAGTAACAAAACTCCGTGCCCCGTGTGCCGAGTCTGGCGCAGATTGATGATGGGGCAGAAGTCCGCATCCTGATTTTCACCATGAAAAAATCCGCTTCACTCCCCATTGTGGCAAAAGAAACACCGCTCCCGGCCTACCGCGTGCATTGGCGCACTGACCTCCGCTGGCGTTCCGGTCTGGTGGACTTCTTCGGACACTGTGATTATGTCGCGGCGCTGACACCCGAGGGGGCGCTGGAGAAGTTCGCGACGGATTTTCCGGCTCGCATGCCGGTGCGAATTGAGGCACGCTGACGCCATGCTTTTCAAGCTCACAGCATCCAAGGCATTCTACACATCGGAGGAGGCTGCCGAGCCGCCAACGATTTTTAGAAGCAGCGAGAAAGAATATCTCAACTCGGAGGCGACGGTTGAGATAAATTCCTTTGCCGAACTCATGGCGTTCGCGGAGAAGTGGGGGGAGATTATTATTACGCACGATCCTCCGGCGATTGAAATCTACAACGACTACCGCGAATAGGTAGGTTGACACCGCAGTAGTCCGTAAGCGCGCAATGCGCCCGGACTTCAAGCCCGCGCCTCCCAGCGCGGGCTTTTCCATTTACACCTTTCGCCACCATGTCCGCACCCACCGATCTAGTCGTCCCGACCGGCCCCTACCTCGGCTACACGCTGGAGACGGGAACCAACAGCGGCTTCAATTTGGAGGACACGCTCACCGCGCTCCAGACCCAGCGGAAGGCGCTTAATTCCGCGCTCATCGGCGCAAGCGTCAACGGGCAATCCTTCCAGTTCGCCGCCGCGATGCAGCAAAAAGCGGCTCTCGATCAAATGCAATCTGACCTTGAGCTTGCATTTTCCTACCTCGACCCGGGCCGTTTCGCAGTGAACCCCGGCACCAATATCAGCGCCGCCACCTTCCGCTAACCGCCCATGCCTTCCGCGATTCTTGACTGGACCGGCCGCCCAATGGCCTCGTTTGCCGGCGCAGGCAGCGGCAACCTTTACGCTCGATCGCCCGATGACAACCGACTTCGCCCGACGCCGCGCAACCATTTTGACGATTACGTTGCGCTGCTCGGCTCGTGGAACTGGCGCTCTCTCGTGTCGGAAGCCCGCGGCGTTAGCACGCGCGGACTCATCGCCGGCGCGCTGCTCCAAAAGGCCGAATATCTCGGCGCGTCAGACTGGCGCACCTACTACCCGGGCGAGGATTCGGACTACGGCGACAAGGTGGAGCAACTGCTCGAAGACACATCGCACCTCTGCTGCACGCGCGGCCCGCGCTACGATTGGGACACCTTTTGGACGCTGATGTTTTTGGCCGCGGAGGTTGACGGAGGCGCGTTCATTCTGCTCACGGGCAATGCGGACGGCTGGCCGCTAATTCAGCCGTTTGAAGCGCATCGCATCGGGCAGCGCGCGAACAGCGCCGGCGCGGTCAAAGCGGGCTCCGCGACAACGACCGTGACGGCAGACGACGGCACCACGAGCGTGATTACGACGCCCTACGTTGATCTCAAAATCGACAACGGCATCATTTACAATCGCGCCGGTGCCGAGGTTGCGTTCCGCGTGCTCGGCGCGACGGAAGCAGAGGACCAGGACGTTTCCGCGCGCGACATGATTCACGTCGCCCCGCCGCGTTGGTTCTCCGAAGGCCGTCCGCTCGGGAAAATCGTTCCCGGCCTGATGGACATCATTGCCGTCGGCCTCGCGCGCGATTCTCAGCTTTCGCAGCAGATTATCGACTCGAAGCTGACGGCCATCGTTCGCAACGCGACCGGCAAGCAGGACATCACCCGGCAGCTCCTCAACCAGGGGCCCGGCAACCAGACCGCGAACGGCACCAACGCCGAACTCGTGGAGACCGCGCAGTTCCGCTATTTGAAGACGGGCGAGGATGCGCAGCCATGGTCAACGCAGCGCCCGTCGGACCAATGGATGAATTACGACGAGCGCATGGCCGCGTCGGCCATCAATCCTTTTTGGCGCATCGAAATGCTTGACCCGACGGCGCTGCGCGGCGCGGCCACCCGTGCATTTCAAGACCAAATCAATACGAAGATTCGCAGCAGCTTCAAACCGTTCAGGCTCCCGATTCAGCGCGTGCGCCGCTACCAGATTTCCAAGTTCACGAAGATCGGAATGTTGCCCGACCATGTGGACTTTCTGAAATGCGGCGTGACCCAGCCGCCCGACTTCGTGGTGGATCGCAATTCGGCTATTGTTGATATAGCAATGGTTCGCGCCGGCGCGGACAACATGCCGAACGTCCTACGCCGTTCTGGCATTCGACCCGAAGAGAATTTGAATGCGCAGGCCCGCTGGCTCTATCAGCGCCACAAGTTTGCGCAGAAATGGAGCCGCGATGGGCTCAAGATTCAGCCGGACGAGTTGGGCAACCTCAAGCAACGCGGCGACAACGATCCCATCGACAAACTCGTGTCCGCGGTCGGCGGCGGCGTCATCGCGCCCGGCACGGATGTTAATGACATCGCCCGCGGGATGCTCGATTTGCCACCGGCCCCCGCCGGCACACCCACGCCCGACGTTCCTGGCACAAGCAAAATTGCTGCAACCAAACCAGCCCCCGCCGCGCCTGAAAACGCGCCCACGAATTCACCATGAAATTTGCCCACGTCCTCGCCCGCCTCACCGGTGCGCCTTGGTTCATCACCGAGGACGCGCTCGTTCGCATCACAGATCTGCTTCAGGCGCGCCTCGCCGCCGGTGCATTTAACGGGATGCCGGGCGGCGTGATGCCCGCGGAAGTTGATGAACCGGATGACGACGATTTGCCGGCGGAGAGTCCCGGCCTCGGGGTCGTGGAAATCAACGGCGTTCTCGGTCAGCATCTATCGCTCATGGAGCGGATGTGCGGCGGCGTGGACTACGGCGACATCGTGTCTAAGACTCGCGCGTTCGCGCAAGACCCGACGATTTCAAATATCGTCCTGCATACAATGATTTGCCCCGGCGGCACCGCGACGGGCTGCCCGGAAGCATATGCCGCGCTTCAGCAAATCAAAGCGGAGAGCGGCAAGCCCATGCTGTCCGTCGTCACCGGCCAATGTTGCAGCGCCGGGTATTACCTTGCGGCGGCGTGCGACTCCATTGTTGCGACGGAAAGCTCGATGGTCGGCTCCATCGGAACGATGCGCATGGTTGAGGATCGCTCGGCAGCGCTCGCCTCGGCCGGCGTCAAACGCTTCGCCATCACGTCGGCTTCGATGAAGGACATCGGCAACCCTGACCGCCCGATGACCGACCCGGAGAAGGCGCATCTACAGGCGATGACCAATTATCTCGGCGGGCTGTTCGTGCGCGACATGAAGTCAGCGCGCTCCAATATAGCCGAGGAAGTATTCTCGACCGGCCTGCCATATTACGCGGCCGATGCGATGCGCCTTGGATTGATCGACGCCATCGTGCCGGGCGTTGACCTCGTGCTTGGATCGCTGGCTGAGGCGAACGTAGGTTGACACCCCAATAATAAATAGCGCGGACCTGCTGCGCACATAATTTTACCACCATGGCAAAAAACCTTTTCGACGGACTTTCCCCGCAAGCCGCCTTCGCCTCGAAACTTCTTGCCGCCGCCGGTCTCGACCTAGCGGCTCTCATGACTGCCGGTGATGTGAACGCGCTGAAGGTCGCGCTGGAGTCCGCCAAGGGCAATCCCGACCTCGCCGCCGCGATCACCGAGGCGACGACCAAGCTTTCCGGTGACCTCGCCACGGCGACCGCTGAGCTGGTGACCGCGAAATCCGCGCTTGCCGTCGCCGATGGCAACCGCGCCGAAACGTGCGCCGCGTTCAACGCGAACGGCATTGACCTCGCGAAAGTCGTTTTCAAAGCCGGTGACGGCGCCGCCAACACTCTCGCCGTGAAAGAATCGATGAAGCTCACCATCGCCACCGCGGCCCGCACCGAACTCGCCCGCCACGGCATCGCGAATCCGCTCCCCGAGGCCATCGTGAATGACCCGGCCAAGACCGCCGAGAAGAAACCCGGCGAAGGGCTCACCGGCATGGACAAGGTCCGCGCCGTCATCGCCGCCTCGAAACTCATTTCCGATCGCGCCCAAACCCGCGCGTAATTTCTCAACCGCCCACCCTCTAACATTTTCCTTCCATGGCTCAAATTACCCTGCTCGACATCGCAAAGGCCAACGGTCACGACGCTATCGTCGGCCTGATTGAGGCCAACCAGAACACCTATCCCGAGTTCACGCTGTTCCCCGCGCGCACGATCAAGGGCACGAGCTACCCGACCCTGAAGCGCCTGAACTACCCGACCGCGGCGTTCCGGCAGGCGAACAAGGGTTCCGCGGCCGGCGTCTCCACCTATCAGCGCGATCTCGTTGAGTGCTTCATCCTCGACCAGCAGCTCCGCATGGACACGCAGGTTGCGGACGCCTCCGAAGACGGCGCCGCCGCGGAACTCGCCCGCGAGGCTTCGGGCGGAATGATGGGCGTCGCCCGCACCATCGCCTCGCAAATTTACTACGGCACGGGCGCTGATGCGCTCGGCTTCGGCGGTTTCAAAGCCACGGTCGATTCGACGCACGTTGTTTCGGCCGGCGACACCGGTGCGAACTCGTCCGTCTGGGCCGTGAAATTCGGCGACCAGGACGTGAAGCTCATCGGCGGGTCCGGCAACGGCCTCGCGATGGCCCCGGAATGGCGCATCCAGAGCGTCAGCGACGCCAACTCGAATCCGTATGATGCTTACGTCAACGCGATCAAGGGCTGGATCGGCCTGCAACTCGTCAACCCGAATTCCATCGGGCAGATCAAGCTGCTCGGCACGAACACCGGCAAGACGATGACGGACAGCCTGGCCTACGACCTCATCGCCACGATGCCGGCCAACTGGCGTCCCGATGCGTGGCTGATGAATCGCCGCTCGGCGACGCAGCTCCGCAAGAGCCGGACGACCCCGACCACGGCCTATATTCCTACGCCGCTCGCCCCGTTCCCCACGGACATCGACGGCGTGCCGGTGATCGTCACCGACGCTATCACCTCCGCCGAGACGGTCTGAGTTTTCGCACTCTCAACTCTCGAATCTCAACTCAACCACCATGAGCCAAACTCTCCCCACCTACCGCCTGATTCAGGACGGAAACCTTTCGACGACCATTCTGATGCCGAACGCCAACGCCGCGACCTACTCGGGCGCGCTGGACCTCGGCGCTCCTCACGCGGCGTTCTCACAAGAGAAATTCACGCTTCTCGTCAGCGTGCCGGCGACGAACATCGTTTCGGCGAAGTCCACCGTGCTCGTGCTCGAAAGCGCCGACGTGAACGTCAACGCCAATTTCGCGGCCGTGGCCGGCGGCGGCACAGTGACGATTACCGGCGTTGGCGGCGACACCTCCGCCGCGTTCGACCAGGAAGTCGCGGTCCCAGGCGCGGCCAAGCAGTTCCTGCGCTTCTCCAGCACGGGTGCCGCGAACAGCGGCACCACGCTGACCGAAACGATCACGGTGCGCCTGCAATTCTGAGCCTTCCGGCTGCCTAAGCTCTCTCGAGCGACCGCAGCCGAATCCACCGCCTCGCCAACCCTCTCGACGCCACCCCGCCATTGTGCGGCGTGGCGTTTTTTTATGCTCACCACGACCCGATTCAAGCGCATCGAATTTTCGCTCGTCCATCTGGAAGTCTGGAAAAAAACGCACGCCATCCGGCAAGTTTTCTTCGTCCGCTACACCCAAACCGAAGCCATCGTTACGCATTCCGCCGCATGACTCCTTCCGCTCCTCAACCGCTCTGGCCTGCCGACTACGGGCTGGATAAAGACCACTGCAACGACGTGCTGGCCGGATGCTATGACGTTCCGATTGATTTCCCGCCGGACAAGCCGCCGGTGATTCTCGACATCGGGGCGAACGTCGGTGCGTTCGTGCGCTGGGCGGCCGCGCGCTGGCCTGGCAGCACGCTCCATTGCTACGAGCCGGAACCGAAAAACTTTGCTCTCCTTCAGCGCACGATTGCGACCATCGGCCCCGAGCAGTCGGAAATCCACGCGAACAACGTCGCCGTTTATCACGAGGCGAGAAAGATGGTCCTTCATCTCGGGAAATCGAATTGCGGAGCGCATAGCTTTTTCAACCTCGGGGAATCGTCGGCCGACTCCGTTGAGGTGGACACGATTGCCGCGGCTTCGCTGCCACGCGCGGACATTCTGAAACTCGATATCGAGGGCGCGGAAATGCCGGTCTTGCTGGCGTTGCATGACGTGGGACGGCTACGGGAGTTTGCGGCCATCATGCTCGAATATCACTCGAACGTGATATGTCTCGCGACGAAGCAACTGCTCGGCGAACTCGGCTTCACGCTGACCGGCGAGAAATGGCACGAGAAGCACCGCGGCGAACTGCGGTTTGTGAAGACTGCGTTGCTGCCCGTAGCTGCAGGCGGGAATCCTGCGGTCGTGGTGCCGGCGCACAAGCCCAAAGTCTTCATCGCCACGCCCGCGCACGATCACAAATTCCACAGCGGCTACTGCTACTCTCTGCTCTCCGTCGTCAATTCGCAGCGGTTCAAACTGACCTTCGCGCGGGCCGCTGGCTGTGGCGTAGCTCGAGCGCGGAACAACATGGCGCACGATTTCCTGACGACCGCCTACGCCGATGGCGGGCGGCCTGAGTTTTACGCAGCGATCGACGCCGACATCGGCTTCCAGCCGGCGCACCTCGCCCGCGCCATCGCATTTGACAAGCCGATTGTCTGCATGCCCTACGCGCTCAAGCAGGACAAATTGCAGTGGTGCATGAACACGATCCCCGGAGAAAAGCCGGACCACGCCACGGGATTTCAGCGGGTATCGACGGCCGGGACTGGATTCATGGTGATCAAGCGCGAGGTGTTTGAGAAGATGATCGCCGCGTTCCCGGAAATTGCCTACGACGAGGATTTGCCGGAAGCGAAGGGACAGACGCGCTGGGATTTCTTTTCGATGGGCGTTGTCGGCCGGCACTACCTCTCGGAGGACTGGTTTTTCTGCGAGCGGGCGAAGGAAATCGGTTACGACATCTGGATGGACACGCTGAACCACGTGAAGCACGAGGGGCTGATTTCCTACCCGATTGAGAAGCAGCGGGACGGGATGTTTGAGGAGATTGCGCCATGAGCGGAAAGATCCACGGCTCGTTCCTGAGCGTCATCGTTTACGACGGCAAGATTTGCGCGAAGACCGCGAGCGCCATTATCCAGGGTTACGCGTCGGGGCTCTGGCGCGGCTACATGTTCCCGGGCGGCGACGGCATCTCACGCGCGCGCAACCATGCCGCGGCGCACTTTCTCACGAAGACGACGTGTGAATACCACGAGTTCATTGACTCTGACATCTTGTTTTCCACGCCCGGAATCAATCACCTCCGCAGCCATGGTTCCCGGGACATCGTAGTCGGCATCTACCCGGCCAAGACGGAGCAGATTCGCTGCATCTACAATTCGCTGCCTGACGGCAACCCCGAGCCCGACGAGAACGGCCTGATGGAAATTGCCTACGGCGGGACGGGCTTCATGCGCATCCATCGCCGCATTTACGAACGGATGATCGAAAAGCACCCGGAACTCGCCTACGCCTGCGAAATCGACAATGACACGAAGTGGGATTTCTTTGGAATGGGCGTGGGCAATGACCCGGTGCGCGGGACGCGGCGCTACATGACGGAGGATTGGCAGTTCTGCATGCGCGCCAGAGCGCTCGAATTTCGTGTGTGGGCTGACACGAGGATTGATCTTAACCACATCGGCACGGCTGTTTTCCCGCTTCAGTCGGAAATCGACCGCCTCGAATTGGCCAAGGAAAACGCTGAACTCCGCGCCCAACTCGCCGCGAAACAACCCACCACTCCATGAGCCTCGCCGACACCATCAACGCCGCGGCCACCGCCGCTCAATCCACGCTCGCGCAAATTCAGGGAATGGCGCTGGGCGGCGTGAACACGATTCTTCCCGGTGGCCAGAAAGTCGTAATGACCTACGGCACGCCGCAAACCATCTGGGTTCCCGCGGCCGGTGGCGGGTATCGAAAAAAACACACGCTGATCGCCATCCTCACGCGGGACCAGGTTGCCGCGGCACCTACAGACCAGTCGAAGCTCGAGCGCACCGACATTGTTCCGAACGTCACCTACATCGTGGACTATGTGAACCGCGACGGCCCCATTGCCTACGAACTCCACCTCGCCCGCTTCGGAGAAAAGCCGTGAACATCAAACTCGACGCAACGAAAGTTTCGGCCGCGTATTCGTCGGCGTTCCAAAAGCTACGGGCGTTGTCTGGCTTCGATCACCGCATTGTCCTTCGCGCCGAAATGGGGAGCATACTAAAGGCGTGGGCCGGCGAAACGAAGGTCGCAACCGAGGACAGCACCCGGCGGCACTCGCGACTTTCCGCGCTGAAGCATCTCGGGCTTACGAGTTTCAGATCGGGAAACAATGTCACGATCAATTCCGGCACCAAGCATCGCGAAGCCGTGGGAAAGATTTGGTTTAAGACCGGAGGCCCGTTCACCCGCAGCGGGAAATCGGGAAAACCATTTATCGACATTGGAACGGTCAACATTGAAAGCGGAAGCGTGAGCACGCCCGGGCGCGATGGCCCCCGGCATTTGAAGGACGCCGATTGGGGCGCGGTTCTGTCCTCCGTAAATGCCTACCGATCTGAATATCCGAACGCCCTAAGAGCCGGCATAGACTCCGCCGGCCTTGCAAGAAATTCCGTTTGCCAAATCGCCACTGCCCTCGGCATCGACCTATACCGTGTTGCCGGCGGTCGAATCTCCGCGTCAGGACTGGCGAAGGGTTACGCCGCCGTCGCGTCAAACGGGCGCTCGTATCAGAACGGCACCGGATCGCAGGGCGGAGACGAGGTGAAATCCTACATCGAGGCGATCAATAATCTGCCCTACAACACCAAGCCGAGCGTCGGTATGGACCGTTCACTGCTACGTGTTCTCAACGGCCGGGCCAAATCAATTCAGCAAGCCTATGCCAAAGGCGCGTTTGATTCTGCGGCAAAAGTAGCCGCTCAATTCCCGAACCTTATCCGCGTCGCCGGCGATCCCGGAACGCCAGCAGCCGCCGCTTAATCCACATGCGCAGGTTTAACCTTCAGCCAATCGACCGAGCGCCCGAACTCGTAGCAGCTTCCGGGGCGCTTGAGCACGATGCCCTCGCCGCCTCCGCGGACGATGCGTGCCATCTCGGCAGCGGCAAACGCGCCATCGGCGCAGCGGGATTGAGTGACGAAATCGACACTTTTGCCGCGCGCCAGCTGCTCTGCCAGCCGGACGCGGGTTTCAATGGGCTCGGCGTCCGTCGTTGGGGCGTCGAAAACCATGAGCCGCATTGTCTGCCACGCCTCATCTTCGGAGCGGTCGAACCGGCTCAAATCGCTGGTGGTCTGGAATGTGCCCCGGCCTCCCCAGAGTTCGCCATCGAGCGCAACGCCTGCCGGCAACCCCGCCGTGAACCACCACGGCGCGAGAATCGCCCGCCAAGTCCGCGTTCGAAGCGCCTTGCCGTCCCAAAATGCGCGAACCCCGTCGAATTTCTCCGACATCCACCAGCCGGCGACCGGCTGCCCTGTCCATCGTGAAGCGAGCATCATTGCGCCCGATAATACCTCGCCGCCGCGTTACAAAGCAACCCTGACCTTTCCATGCTCATCCAAGCTTACACCGCCTTCCCCGGCATCGCTACGATCTCGGTTTACACGCAGCGCCCCACGGCCGCCGCCAGCGTTCTTTTCACCGCCGCCAGCATTCACGAGGAATTCGCGGGCCTCGCCGGGGCGCTGCTGGAGGAGCACAAGCACATTCACCCCACCTGCGAAATTTATCCGGCAGCGCAGCAGATTCAAAACTACTTCCCGACCGCGGTCATCGGCGGCGTCACCACGGCGATTTTCTGCATAAAAGAAATGAAGCCGGCCGGAATCCTCACGGACATCGATGCCGCGAACATGTTGGAAATCACCCGCCTGCGCTACCAGTTCCTGATCTCGCACACTGACGCAGCGGTTGCGGCCAGCTCCACGGTTCGGGCCAACGTCATGCGGGCGATGAGCTATGCGTTCAAACAGCTCTTCATCGTGAACGGAATCCCGCTGGCGTTCATCCCAGGCGACACCGGACTTCGGCCCGCCGACGCCTCCAGCGATCTGACCGCATCCGAAGTGGATTTCATTATCGACTTTGCGCCCGCCGACGCCCGCCGCGGCGTGAATCTGCCCGATCTGTGATGTTGACACGTCTCATTCCTATAACCGCTGCGCATGACGCGCGACTCCCTTGCCTCACATGAAATTATTTCGTTCCCGCTCCTTCGCCCTCGTTTCGCTCGCTGTCATCGCCCTCGCGGGTTTTGCCTACGGCGTGCAAACCGCCGCGCTATTGTTTCTCTCACTCAACCTGCTCGGCCTCGGTGCCAGCGGCCAATTTTCGGGCATGCTGGGCATCGATCTCGTCATCACGCCGGGCAGCGTCATCAAGGGGGCAAATTCAACGCTCAACAA
>DAITQE010000048.1:5877-11836 GCA_036833235.1 Opitutus sp. | reverse complement strand
CCGAACGTGTCGCCTTTTTGCGCGAGATGCAGCACCTCGGCCATATAGAGCAACGTTTTTGACGGCATGCATCCGCGGAGAATACAGAGGCCGCCGAGATCGCGCGCACCATCGACGACGATCGTCTTCAGGCCCAGCGCGGTGGCGACCCGGGCAGCGTTGAATCCGGCGCTGCCGCCGCCAAGGATTAGGAAATCACAGAGTTTTGCTCGAGCCATATTATTTGATGATAAGCCAACCGCGTGAGGCTTCCAGCGTCACTACTGGAAGCATGCACTCAATGCGATCAGCGTCCTTTGCCAAACAGCATCAGGTGAATTGTCTTCAGCACGATCGAGGCATCGAGGAGGAACGAGAAATGCCGGATATAATACAGATCGTACTCCAATTTGCGCAGCGTGTCGTGCGTATTGCCTCCGTAAGGATAGTTGACCTGCGCCCAGCCGGTGATCCCGGGTTTGACCAGATGACGGAAGTGATAACAAGGAATGTCGCGTTCGTAGTTGGCGACGAGCCGGTCCCATTCGGCGCGTGGCCCGATCAAGCTCATGTGACCGCACAGCACGTTCCACAATTGCGGTAGTTCGTCGATCCGTGTCGCTCGCAAAAAACGGCCAACTCGCGTGATGCGCGCATCTCCAATTTGCGTGTACAGTTCGGGAGACGGCTCCGCACTCCGGCGCATGGTCCGCAGTTTGTAGAGGGGAAAAATCGCATGGTTTCGCCCAACTCGATTCTGGTTGAAGAAAGCATCGCCACCATCATCCACCCACACGGCCAACGCGGCTAACCCGATGATCGGAGCGGCGAGGACCAAACCGAGCAGCGCAAACAGAATGTCCGCTGCGCGTTTCAGGCGTTCGAACACCGGCTCGCGCGCGATTTGAAATCCTTCTTGAAACAGCCACGTTTGGTCCAGGCGATAGAGAGGGATTTTGCGCCAGTACACCTGATGAAACAACTCCAGCGTGTAGGTCGGGACGCCTTCAAAGTAGAGCTCGACGAGTTTCAGCGAGATCGCGGGATCAAGTTCGCGAGTCGCTTCACGCAGGACAATGGCCTCGACCTCGAGCTGTCCTTTTTGGATTTCATCGAGAACGTCGGCGAATAATCGCGGCGGCTGGCCGGCGGAGAGCTCAGGCCGAAGGGTTTCAGACTTGTTCACCAAGGCGTAAATGACCGGTTGTGTGGTGTGAGCGCGTTCGCATTCCGCGCGGAATGTCTCACTGCTTCGATCGTCGCCGACAAAGACGAGTGCACGCGTGCCGCGCATCGTTGCGGCTCGTTGATAGATGAAACGCCGATAACTGAGCGTTAGTGGGATCAGAACCAAATAGCTGAAAGCAATTACGATGCGGCTGGATTGAAGTTCATAGCCACTCGGCAGGATGGCGTACGTCGTCAGCAGCGTCGCCAGCATCGCGGCCACCAACGCGATCGCATGCTGACTCGCGTAATCGAGACTCAACATATCGGTTCGCACTTTGTAGCCGTCGATCAGGTAGATCGCGAAGGCAACGGCGACGATCGGTCCCAGCAAAGGTGATACGACGAACCGACCATCGGCAGAGAGCCCGCGGAAAAAGCTCACCGTGTTGAACACCATGAGCACCGAGGCGATGTCCAGGAAGAAAAGAGCGAGAAATGCTTTTCGCGCGGTGGTCACGAGATGAGGCGCTAGAGTGGACCTGATGGTGCGGCAAGCTCCGCTCCAAGGATATGGCACCACGTGTCAGTGGCTTGCTTAAAGCCGAGTGGACGGAACGTTGCCGCGCCAGCTGCGAATCTGCGTCGGAACTCGGCGTCATCACGAATCCGAAGCAGGGCTGCGGCGATACCGGCGGTGTCATTGCGCTCGAACGCTTCGCCAAGGCCGGCGGTTTGTACGCAACGCGCAACGTCCGAATCCGTCGCCCCGACAAACAGGACCGGACGCTCCACCCTTGCGATGCCATAGAGTTTGCTGGGAAATACCCAACGCTCAACCCCAGGTCGGAGAGTCATGAAGTGCACGTCGCCAACACTCAGCGATACGGCCAAGCTCTCGCGAGGCTGAGCCGGAAAGAAACGTACGTTGGTTAACGCTCGTGTGCGTACGGAACGTTCCAACGAGCGTTTGCTCGCTCCTTCGCCGACGAAGACAAACGCGATGGTTGCATCGTTGCGCAGCGCGGTTGCGACCTCGAGAAGGGCATCGAGATCATGCGCGCGTCCGAGGTTTCCCGAGTACATCGCGACAAATTTTCCAGTCAGATCCCATGTTTCGCGCAACGCCGCGACTCGGTCGGCGGCGACAGGCGCGAGGCCTGAGGGCGCCCAATTAGGTGAAACGAAGACGTTCTCCGGGGTAACTTTGGCCGTTTTCGCAATGCGAGCCATGGCCTCACCTGGAACAACACAGGCAGCCGCTCGCTGCCACGTGAAATCCCGTAGCGGTCGAAGCAAGAGGAGCGATCGATGGCCGGTGAGTTCGGCCGCGACTTCAGGATAGATATCCTGGACCCAGTGAATCAGTCGGGCTCCGCGAAGTCGCGCCGCGAGCCATGCGATGGATCCTAGCATGGGCGGATCGGTCATTGCAACGACGGTATCTCGATTCTTGATGCAGATCAGCAACCGCAAAAATGCGCTGAGGCAAAATGTGACAAAGTCCACCACACGTCCCGCGAGGCCGCCGCCGTCGAATCGCGTGGCTGAAACGCGTCGGATCAAAACGCCGTCACGAGTTTCCAGAAGGGGAGAGTCTCCTTTATGCGTGCGCGAGGTGATCACGGTTACGTTATAACCTCGGGCCGCGAGGGCCCGCGTCAGATCTGTCAGCAATTGCGCCGTTGCCGGCTCGTCGGGCCAATAAAACCGGTTCACGAAAATCACCCGAGCTCGCTTCATTGCTCGTGGTTTGGGCGAGCATGACGCAACTCGAGCGACACGAGGCGTTCGTAGCGCACGAGCAATCGGCAATACCCAAGGCCGGCGGTTCCATCCAGAAATCCGCGCCGAAAGAGGTACTGATAGATAAACCTCAGCTGGGGCCGGAACGGCAGGCGATAGCTCAATTTTTTCAGCGCACGTCGGCGTTGAAGAGGATCATTCGAACGAAGACACCGCCAATTCGCGGCTCCGTCGCGCAGGTATTCACGAGCTTCGTCGCGCGCGTAGCGTTCATGTTTATCACGCCACGCCCGGTCATCGCCAACTGATAAATCGTGGAGATAGTTTTCGCGAAGCCGTCTCATTCGCATGCCTGGCGCTTCACGCTGACCATGTCCCACCTGAACAAATGAAAACTCCGGTGCGGAAACGAACCGCGCCTGAAATGCCGGATAATCCGTGCTGCGCGGAATCCAGCGTCCACGAAAGAGCATTTTGGGCGCGACGAAAAACCCATCGCAATCCGCTTCTTTTGCAGCTGTGCGACATTCGGCGATCAGCGCAGGAGTCATCTGTTCGTCTGCGTCCAAATGGAAAACCCAGCGATAGTGAAACGGCAGTTCGCGTTGCGCGAAATTTCGCTGGCTCGCGAACGTGTCGAAAGCCCGGGTGAACACTCGGGCTCCAGCGCTGCGCGCAATTTCTGCGGTTCGGTCGGTCGAACCCGAGTCGAGCACCACCACATCGTCACAGCCGGCCAACGATGCGAGACAACGAGGTAAGTTGCGCTCTTCGTTCAGCGTGAGGATGAGGACGGAGAACATCGTATCAGCCGCGCCGTTCGCTTTTGGCGTCGAGTTCGCCGTAACGAACGGCGCAGAAAAAACAGAGCCAGAAAGCGATCACGACCGCACGGTTTCCAAAAGGGAATTCCAGCAACGCATAAACCACGATAAGGCCGCAGCCGGCGAAGAGGAATTGTGATATCGGGCCGATCCGGAATTTTCGGCGTACTTGGAACAGTGGCCACACCGCGCAAAGTCCAAGCAGCGCGGTACCGATTAAACCGACTTCCGATACGGACTGCAGCCAGTCGGAGTGCGCATCGTGAAACAATCTCACGGGACCGTCGGACGATTCGTGCTGGGTATTGCGGTGGTAGAAGGCGGTCGGATACGACGCCATACCCCAACCGAACCAAAGTTTCTCGCGCGCCATGGCCCACGTGTCGCGATAAAGTATCTGGCGTGGCATGATTTCGCCGCGGGTTCTCATCTCCGCCAGCTGCTCCCGAGTGTTTTCCACGCGCAGTTTGATGGTTGGACTCGCGAGCTCATAGGTAAACACGCCAAGCGCGGCGACGCAGACCAGCGCAGCCACGAGGGGGAGCGCGACGGCTCTGCCCCGTAACCGACGTTCACGCAGGTGGCGTGTGACCCACGCGGAAAACGCGCCTCCGAGTAAGAGCGCCTCCAGCACGCTCGATGATCGTGACGTACTGAGTGGAATTGTAACTGCCAGTAGAGCGATGCCGATTAAGCCGAGAGACGCCGGCGAACGCCAGAAACCTGCGGCTGAGCGCCGCGAATAATGAAAAATCAAACCGAGCGAGATCGCCGTCATCAGAATGGTGAACGCGCCCCAGTGGTTGTGATAGATGAACGAACTAAAGAAATACGGCTGCGGGGTTTTTACTGCGCCGAAATAAAGCGCTTTTGCCCCCATGAGCTTTTGAAGCGTACCGAAAATTGCGAGAACCACGGCGTTGGACGCGACCACAAGCAAGAGCGCTCGGATCGCACGTCTCCGATATACGACGAGCGTAAGATTAAAGCAGGACAGATACGCTGCGTTGAAAAACCACAGTGCGTTGAGCGAAAGATCAGGGCGGGCGGTGCTGGGTAAAAAGGACCAGTGGGGAAGGGATTGATCCTGAATGTAGAGCGTGTTGAGCCCGTCAATCAGCTCGCGGTACGATGGGTTAAAAAGACTTGCGACCACCACCAAATCCAGCAACGCGAGCGGCCACAACCAACGCAGCAAGCGAACACGGGCCGCGGCGGTGCCGACGTTACGCCACGCTGCAGAAATAGTGATGAGCACGCCGAGACTTCCCCAGCACGACAGAGCGACGCGCGCTGATTCGGTATTCCCGCCAAACGCCCACGCCGCGAAAATGACGAACCCTCCGGAATGAAGCAGCGTCAGCCTCTCGAGAAACGGACGTCGGGCATCCGACCGAGCTGACGGATTTCCGTCGCTGCGCGGCGTGATCGGATCACTTGCCGGTGACAGGGGCATCGGATCGTTTTGCATTTTGCGTGAGCAGCTCCCGATAAAAATCCTGTAGCTTCGTAGCCGAACTCTCCCACGAGAAGCCAGCGAGCGCGTACGCTTGGGCCGCTTGACCTCGAAATGCGAGTTCGACTTCGGAGGTCGCGAGCGCCTCCGCCAGAGCACGGTCGTAGTGCTCCCAAGGCACACACCAGCCGCCCGAGTTGTTGTTCACCTCGCCCCAAGGAGTCGCATCCGTCACGACAACCGGCAGCCGATTGGCCATCGCTTCGGCGATGACCTGGCCGAAGTTTTCGGAATGGGACGGCAGCAGAAAAAGTGAGGCCGCAGCGTACGGCGCAGGGCGTCCCCGGCCATCGAATACCTGTACGCGGCCTCCGCCCGAAGCGCGCATTACGTAGGATTTCAATTGCGCCGCCATGTAGTCGTCGGGCAGGCCAACCATCAGGAGAATCCAATCGGCGGGCGCGTGTTGCAGCCAGAGATCAATCAGCTCGAGCACGCGTTTCTTGCGATGAAAACGGGAATAGAAAAGCGCGGTTCGCCGACGAGTGATTTCCGGACAGAGTCGCTGCCAATGCTCCAAAGCGGTGGCGCGTTCTTCCTTCGACGGAGCATTGACGCCGTTGGAAGCGACGCAGATTGCCTGCGTGAAACCGAGTCGGCGGATATCGCGGGCCTCAT
This sequence comes from Opitutus sp., assembly GCA_036833235.1. Classification (GTDB taxonomy): domain Bacteria; phylum Verrucomicrobiota; class Verrucomicrobiia; order Opitutales; family Opitutaceae; genus Opitutus. The sequence continues at coordinate 5,986 of DAITQE010000048.1, read as the reverse complement.
CTTCGCTCGTGGCGTGCCAGCCAGCGGCCGCTTCAAATGCGCCGGGGTGCACGAACTGGGAATCGCGATGGCGAGCGAGATCTTGAAGCTGACCGAAGCCGAGCGGGAC
>DAITQE010000048.1:0-5867 GCA_036833235.1 Opitutus sp. | reverse complement strand
CGCGCCGGGGTGCACGAACTGACGCGCGAGTTGTTTTCGACCAGCGTGATGATGCCACGCCCAGTTGCTCATCATCCCACGAGGTGAAATAACGAGGGGAATTTGTTTTTTCGCCGCGTGCTGGTGAGCGTAATGCAACGTGCGCAGCCAGATCGAATGATGATGAACAACGTCCACGTCCAACGGACGCAAATACGAGCGCAGTTCACTCGAGCGACCAAATAGATGCGGACGTCCTCTTCGAAATATTTCCACGCGGAGCTGATCTTCCTGCCGCCCAGAGCGAGCAGCTGGATGCGTTGCAAGTAAACTGACATCGTGGCCCACGTGGGCCAAGGCCCGGGAGATCGCGTAAACGGATTTGCTGGGGCCGCCGTGTTTCTCCTCGAGGCTGGGTACGATCTGACAGAGGCGCATATTACGCCGGCGTTGGGCGATCTTTTACGGGGCGGCAGGGTTGTCCCACGCAGATCTTCCGTGCTGGCAGGTCGCGAACGACCACCGACCGCGCGCCTACAACGCATAATTCGCCAACGGTCACATTTGGACCGACGAACACGTCGGCGCCAAGCCAGGCATTTTCTCCGATCACGATCGGACCGGTCACCAAAGGCATGTCCCAGCGAAGAAAATCATGCGTGCCAGCACAGAGATGACAGTTCTGACTTACGTTCGCGCCGCGTTGCAGCGTGATTTGCCCGAGGCTGTAGAGAGTGACGTTACGGCCAACCATCGAGCGCGGAGCCAACGTTAAACGCCAGGGATAAGTGATCCGCGCCGTCGGGAAAATGACGACCTGCGAGGGTACGGGAATGTTGGCACCGAAGAGCTTCAGCAAGCGCGTTCGGAATCCGTGGAGTGGCCGCGGGCTCCACCGGAACAGCGTGGCCTGGACAAACGCCCAGAGCCACCGCAGCAAGACTTCGCGCCGACGATCGGGTGTGACGCAGTCCTTGCCTAAATAAGGAGGTTCTTGGGACATGCGGTGGTGAATTACGAGGCCATGAGGCCCCTCACTTCAATGTCGAAAAATCCTGCGCCAGCCGTTCGGCGAACGCAGGGAAATCGTAAACACGGGTGGCTGACTGAGCCGCAGCGGAGAGCCGGCGCCGTTGTGAAGCATCGAGCAGCAGCTCAGCGAGTTTCTCCGCGAGTTGGGCCGATGCGTTGGTCGCGGTATGATCAAACGTTTTTCCGGTCACGCCGTCCCGAACAAAATCGGTGAAACAAGCGAGTCGTGAAACCACCGGCACGGCGCCCGCGGCCATCGCTTCGGCCACGGCGACGCCGAAAGTTTCGCCGCGGGTGGCGAGACTTGGATAACAAAACACGTCGATGCTTTGATAAATTCTCGCCAGCTCATCCTGAACGAAAACGGGCGGAAGAAAGCGGTAGCGCTCACGCGACAAACTGGCAGCGAGCGATCGTTCGAGTTCCGCGGCGTAAACGTCGCCGGAACCGCCGTGGGCCACGTTACACGGACCGCAAACGACCACGCGCCACGCCGGCAGGTCGGTTCGGGCGGCGAGTAACGAAATGGCCGAAACCAGAAGATCGAGCCCTTTTTCCCGGTGGATTCGTCCAACGTAGCCAATCGTGATCGGCGCGTTCTCGGGAGTGGTTCGCGGTGAAGCGAGCTGGCCCCATGAAATGGGATAACCGCAGACCTTGGTAATCGAGGAAAGCCGCGGATTCTCATCGAGCACCGCGTCTCTGGTCGCGGAGCTTACTGCCAGCACGCGGTCCACGTGACCATAAAGCCAATACTGTCCTTTTGGCATTCGGCCCGGCATGGTAACCAGACGCCCGGCTTGGCCCCGTGCCCAGCCCAAAAAAATTGGCAGCGCAACGCAGTTGGTCACGGTCACATTCGCCGCAGGCAACGCGCGCCACACCCGCAGGCTCCACTGTAAATCCTGCCAGAGATTGGCGGGTCTCCGTTGTTGTTGGTCGTGCCCTCGCAGTCTGAGATATCGAATGCCATTCGTCATCTCATCTGATGAGGACTGCGGCGATTGACGGGAGATAATCGTGACCTCGTGGCCGAGCCGTGTGAATTCGCGGGCGAGCCCATCCCACGACTTCTCCGTCGCGCCGCCCGCCACTGGAGGCATTGGCAGAAAAAATCCCATGACGATGGTGATCTTCATGCAATCGTCTCTTCCGTTGCGCGGCCGTTTGCAATTCTGATGCCTTGGAGGAGACCCGCTGTCGCGGCGGCATACGAATAGTTGGCGATTCGCTCTACGACACGGGGCTTGAACACGTCGAGATCCACGGTCAGCGCGGTGCGGAGGCGTTCCTTCAAATGCGCGGCGTCGTACGCACGGAAAACCCAACCAGTTTCGTCGTCCGTCACCAAGTCGCGCTGACAGCCAACGAGGTCGCTGACCAGGCACGGCAAACCCATCTGCATCGCCTCGTTCACCGCGAGACCCCATGTTTCATAGTTGCCGCGCGACGGAAGCACGAAAATGTCGGCGGCGAGATAGCGCGACGGAATTTCTCGTTGATTGGTGAACGGTAGGAAATGAACGTTATCGGTCTTCTCCCGCTCCGCCTGCTCGAGGAGTGAGCTTTTTTCTTCGCCGTCTCCGACGAAAATCAACGCAGTATTGGGTACACGCATCGCAGTGAACGCCGCCAGCAGGGCTCCGGGCTGTTTCGTCGCAGTGAGTTTTCCCACATAAATTAAAACGCGGGTGGACGGTTTTATTCCCAACTCCTGCCTCAGTAGCGAAGCGCGGGATTTGTGCTCTTGATTGGTTGAATCAAATAACACCGGATCGACGGCGTGCGGTGCGAAGAACAATTTTTCAGACCGCACTCCGAGGGCGGTGAAATAATCGCGGTTCGCTTCGCCGACATACACGAACGCGGCGAACTGCGAGTACAACAGTCGCAAGGCCAAGTAAGCAGGTACTGCGAGGCGCGTGCGACCCAACAGATGAGAGTCTCCGCGAAAGATTATTGGGAGGCTTCGCGAGCGCGCCCATGCAATCGCCCGCAAATGGCTCGGTGACTTGTAACCAAATAGCAACATCGCTGCGGGCTGATAGTCAGCGAGACGTGCGAGCAGTTCTGGGTTTCGTAACCCACCGAAATGATGGGTACCCGGATCTCCCGCGGTGTTGACGACGAACTCGTGGTCATACCCGGAAACAAGGTCAACGTCCCACGCAAACGTCTGCTGAAACTGAGGGTCGTATGTGGCTTTTACTCCTGCATCCCACAGGTAAAACACGCGAAAATTCAGCGACGTCGAGGCGCGCAGCCAGCGAAACCATGGGCTGTAGTACTGCGTTGGATGCGAGAGCACCACTGCGAGGCGAAAAGCCATAGCGCGAAATTCGGAGACTATTCCACGGCCGCATGCCGGCGCAGGTTTACCCGTTCAACGAATGGGAGGCTGGCGAAGATGATTGGGATCATCGCTTGAAACACGGTTGTGACCAGTACGCTGGCGACCATTTCGTACGAGTTGACGATGCTTAAAAGCAGGGTGAAGCACAGGAAGCCCTCGAGCGACAGGAGAAGCTTTCGCGCACTGTAATTTTCCGCCCACGCGCAAGCCACGCCCAAGGCCAACCCGAGAATCAACGCGCCGGTGATCGCCCCGAAATTGCCATAAGCCTCAGCAAGTAATCCCCAGGCGACATAGGTGGAGAACGTCGAATTCAAGTCCTGACGCTCGAAGTGAACGTTGAGCATGACCTGGCCCTCGTGAGTACGAGGCTTCTCCGGCCAAAACATCCGCGGGATCAGCAGTGCGGGGATCAACGTGTAAGTCGCGCCATTCAAGGTCGGAATATGTTCGGCGTCTGTTCCTCTGATCACGAAAAGCAAGTTCTGCAGGTTGTTGATTCGCTCCAGCAAGGTCTGTCGGCCGCTGGGCACGCCAGGCCGTCCAAAAGCGTCCGGCCTTTCAGCGGCCCCGAGCATGGCCGCGCTCGCGTTCGCCCACTCGAGATAATACCGCGGCATTTCCGTGAGACCGATATGACGTACCTGAGCGTCTTCGTCCTGCCAATACCGTTCCCTCATCGTAAATTTGCCCAAGTTGAAGAAGGAAAGCAGGACGATGACGATGGTGAGAAATCGCCACGGAACCCGACCCGTACTCCAGTATAGGCCGAGTGCGACCGCCGCGATGACGGTGGCGGGAGCCGAGAGTAGGAACGCGGACGCGCTGATTAGGCAATTCAACGCCAGCAAGCCCCAAAACAAGAGTTTCCAAAAACCGCGGATTGCTCCCGAACCGACGAACATCGCAACGAGGAAAAAACCACAGGTGCTGGCGGTCGCGACAATTGAAACGACAACCGAATATCCGCCGGCGGGAAGCGCGGCGTAAAACTCGTCAAGCGCAGAAAGGCTTTGCGCCAGCTGAAAACCCGAGGAGGCAACCATCAGCGCAATCCCAATTCGTTTCAGGCGAGAGGCTGCGCCTTGCCTGAATCCCTGCAGAGCATGGGAGATCGCTGGTGACGGCACCATCGCTTGCATGGCTACCCACCAGCTCAAGGTGAGGCTCGCACAGAACACGAGTACTTCCATTCCAGCGTCCGTGAGATAAGATGTCGGATACTGGTTGATGACGACGTGGCCCGTTGCGATTGGGAGGCCGAAAGCGATCAGGTGCTGAAGCACGAAAACGGGAAAGAGCGGCAGTCCAAGTGCGCGACGATTCCAAACGGCGAGCGCGATGCAGCAACCCGCCGATATGAAGCCAAACGAGACGGCAGCTCGATCGCCGGTGATCGCCAGGAACGCGGTCTCCAAAGCAAGAACGATCGCCAGGGGCAGCAATCCGCGACGCAGCAACCATTGCACATTGCGCGCGACGGCCCCGATCTCGGTGCGAATCTCCAGAGTTGAGGATCGTGCCATCGTCAGACGCTTAGTGTCGTTTGAGCAAACGTCGCCAAAGGCGATTGCGAGTGAGATTTAGACGCGCTTCCGACCAGTTGACCATTTCATCGTTAACATCGTAGTATCCGCGCTGGGAATCGGGAACGTCACCGCGTTCACAGCGCTGAATCAGTTCAGGAAGATTCGCATAAAACGTGGCGCAGCGATAAGGCGGATGGAGTGACCACATGCCGGGAGGTTTGCCCAACAAATCGCGCCGAATCAGCCCGTGAGCCCGCATGGCGTCGGACAGAATGTGCTCGGGCAGATCTTGAGAGGGATTTCCCTCGAGGAGGGCGATGACGCGATTGCGCATTGCCTGGGGTGGCCGTGTGCGCAGCAAACCGATACGTTCCTTGAAACGTCGTCGGCTGAACAGGAAGAGCCGCGTACTCATGCCGTCGAATCGAAATGCTCCAGGCGTGCTGTCTCGTTCCGCCGCGAGCGTAAGCAACCGGCCATCTGCGCGAGGCGGACCCGGAAGCGGCGCTGCGAACATGAGTTCGCGATTCTGCGACATGTGCTCGAGCGCCTCCGCCATCCAGGTTGGGCTGCCTCCGCCGAACAGCAGATCGGAATCGAGATGGAACACGTGGTCGTGTTGAGCCTGAGCGAGGCCGAAAAAATATGAGTAGTACGGGCCGCCACGGAAGTCTTTCGCCGGCACCCGGAGCCCCCCGAAAAACTCGGTCGAGACCTTCCGGTGAGCATCAGGACTATAGTCAACATGGACGACGCGTGCGTCAGGAATCGAGTTCGCGAGAGAAACAATTCGTTCGCGCCCCGCGTCCCAGTCATCGGCGAAACGTCCGCGACTCCGATGAAAATCGATCGTGAGTAAAAGCTCCGCGCATTGCCCGCGCCACGTCCGGACTTGATGAGGAAGAATGTGCTCGGCGTGAGCAAAATCCGACGGCGCAAGACTGATCTGGAGCGTGACCGGCATGGTCTTTTGT
>DAITQE010000047.1:0-11935 GCA_036833235.1 Opitutus sp. | reverse complement strand
GCGGCGGACTCGTCGAGGTGAGTCTGCTCGAGTCGATTCTCGATCTGCAGTTCGAAGTCACGACCACGTTTCTGAACGACGGTGGGAAAGCACCTCAGCGCAGCCGGGTGAACAACGGCCACGCGTATCTCGGCGCACCCTACGGAATCTATGCGACGGCCGATGGATCTCTGGCTCTCGCGATGGGATCGGTTTTGAGGCTCGGCGAGCTGTTGGAATTGCCGGCGCTCGCGAGCTTCAGCGATCCTCAGACGTGGTTCACGCTGCGGGACGAAATTAAACAGCTGATCGCGGATCATTTGAAGTCGAAGACGACGAGCTACTGGCTGGAGCGGCTCGAAGCGGCGGATTACTGGTGCGCTGATGTGTTGTCATGGGAGCGTCTCTGGCAAACGGAGGCGTTCAAGGCGCTTGATTTCGTGCAGGAGGTTCAGCGTGACGACGGCCCGACCATGCGGACGACGCGTTGTCCGATCACGATCGACGGCGAGCGATTTCAGTCGCGCCGTGGCGCGCCGCGGGTCGGGCAGCATACGGTTGCGATTCAGACGGAATTTTCGTTGTAGGTATTCCGGCCATTGTTCCCTCAAACAAAAGACGAAACCACAACCAGGCTAAGGTTCGCGTCATCACTCTTGTCCACAGCAACCCGGAACCACTCGCTCACGCTCGTAGCTACGCGAACCTCGCTCACGCTCGTAGCTACGCGAGCACTTGCTCACGCTCGCTGGAACCCGTGGCTACGAGCGTGAGCGAGTGGATTCTCCAAGATCAACCGCACTGCACTTTCCCTGATGCTTCCCCCTAATCCCAACCCCATCCTCGGTACCGCTTTCCACACGGTGGGCGCCGGTAGTGCGGCGCTTTGTTACGCGCCGCAACGCGCACTCCACCAATGGAGCTGGCAGACGTATTGGCTGGTGCAGGCGGCGACCTGCTGGCTCGTGCTGCCGTGGATCTTTGCCTGGTTCACCATTCCGGAATTGGGCGCGGTGCTCCACGAAGCGCCCGGCGCGGCGATGGTGAAATCCTACTCGTTGGGCGTCCTCTACGGCGTCGGTGGAATCGCATTTGGCTTGGCGATCCGCCACATCGGATTTTCGCTCACGTATGCGCTGGCCATCGGGATTTCCTGCGTGCTCGGCACGCTGCTGCCGCCGGCGCTCGCGGGCACGTTGGGCGAAACGCTCCGCAGCACGGCCGGTACCTACGTCGTGGGCGGCGTATTGCTCGGGGGTGGGGCGATGATCGTGACGGGGCTGGCCGGGTTTCGGAAGGAACGGGAACTCGCGAGCGGCTCCGTGCGGTCGTCGTTCAATCCGCGGTTGGGCCTGCCGATCGTGTTTCTCGCCGGCGTGCTTTCGGCGGTGTTCAACTTCTCACTACAAGCGGCCGCGCCCATCGCAGAAATCGCGGCGAAGCACGGCGCGGGTTATTTTCAAGGGAACGTGATTTACCTGTTTTCCAATAGCGGCGCTTTCACGACGACGTTGGTTTATGCGGGCTGGCTCGCGACGAGTCGCGGCACCTGGGGCGAGTTTAGCCGCACGAGCGACGGCGTGGGACTGGTACGCAACTATCTTCTGTCGTTGCTCACCGGGCTGTTGTGGTATCTGCAGTTTTTCTTCTACGGCCTCGGCCATGTGCGGATGGGGCGTTTCGAGTTTTCGAGTTGGGCGATTCACATGATCATTTTGATTTTCCTGAGCGCTGGGTTCGGCGTTGCAATCGGCGAATGGAAAGCGTGCCGCTCCTCCACAAAACTGCTCGTCACCGTATCGATCGCGCTGTTACTCGGCGCCGTCGGGTTGATCAGCTATGGCAATTATCTCGCCGCGCCAGCACTCGCAGCGACATAAACGACGAAAGGAAATCGAGCGATGTATCTGATCGACACGCATCAACACCTGTGGGATTTGCAGAAATTTCCGTATACGTGGTGCGCGGGCATCCCGAAGCTGAACCGCAGTTTCGTGTTCGACGACTATGTGGCTGCAGCGCGCGGAACCGAGATTACGAAGACGGTTTTCATGGAGTGCGATGTCGACGAACCGCATGCGTTGGCGGAGGCACGGCACGTCCAGACGCTCGCGGACGAGCATCCGCTGATCGCGGGGATTGTCGCGAGCGGGCGACCGGAGCGAGATGGTTTTCGCGAACACGTTGAACAACTCGCCCGGCTGACGAAGCTGCGTGGCATGCGTCGCGTGCTGCACACGCAACCCGACGAGTTGTCGGCGCAGCCGCTTTTCGTTGAGCATGTGCGGCTGCTTTCCGATTTCGGGCTGACCTTCGATATGTGCGTGCTCGCGCGGCAACTGCCTCGCGCAATCGCGCTCGTGGACGCGTGTCCGAAAGTAAATTTCATTCTCGATCACTGCGGGGTTCCCGATGTGAAAGGGCGGGCGTTCGAGCCCTGGAGCACGGACATCGCCGAGCTGGCGAAACGTTCCAATGTGGCCTGCAAGATTAGCGGTTTGGTCGCGTATGCCGAGCCGGAAGGCTGGACGATTGCCGATCTGCAGCCGTGGGTGGCGCACGTGTTGGACTGTTTTGGCTGGGACCGCGTCGTGTGGGGTGGCGACTGGCCGGTGTGCACGCTTTCGGCGACCTTGCGCCAGTGGGTTGAAGCGACGCACAAGCTGACCCGTGCCGCGACGGACGAACAGCGCGCCAAGCTGTTTCACCGTAACGCCGAAAGGATTTACCGTGTTTGATCTCACCTCAAAAATCGCGCTTGTCACGGGCGCCGGATCTGGAATCGGCGAGGCGATCGCGAAGATGCTGGCGCAAGCCGGCGCGCAGATTTGGGTAATCGATCGCGACGTCGCCGCCGGTGAGCAAACCGTAAACGAGATCCGGGCCAACGGCGGCCGAGCCGAGTTTGCGCAGCTCGATGTGGCGAGCGAGGCCGACGCGCTTGCGCTCGCGGCGCGACTGCTGGCTCTCGATGTGTTGGTGAATAACGCGGGCATTGGTCATGTGGGCAATCTGCTTGGGACGAACGCTGCGGATCTTGACCGCCTTCACGCGGTGAATGTTCGCGGCACGTTCAATCTCTGCAAAGCGTTCGTACCCGGAATGCTCACACGCGGCCGGGGAAGCGTCATTAATCTGGCGTCGATTGGTGGGATTGTTGCGGTGCGCGACCGGCTGGCGTACACGATCACGAAGCACGCGGTGGTCGGCCTGACGCGGGCGCTGGCGCTTGACCACTCGCATACGGGCGTGAGGTTTAACGCGATTTGTCCGGGCCGCGTGGAGACGCCCTTCGTGAAAGCACGGATTGCGGAGTATTCGGATCCGCAACAGGCCTATCGCGACATGGCGTCGACGCAGTTAAACGGTCGCATGGCACGGCCGGACGAAGTGGCGGCGGCAGCATTGTATCTGGCCAGCGATGAAGCGGCGATGGTCACCGGCTCCTGCCAGATGATCGATGGCGGCTGGAGCGCGGGGAAGTGAAGACGCTTTGCAACCCGTTACACAGAGAACACGGAGCGCCGACAGCGAGGGCACCGAGAACAATTCGAAATATTCATGAAGATAATCCGCTACTCCGATACCACCGGTGCGATTCACCATGCGGCCGAACAACCTGATGGTTCCGCGCTTCGTCTTTCGGGCGACATCTACGGCGACATAAAAATCACCGAGGAGCGGGCGACTGTCGCCAAGCTGCTCGCGCCGGTTGTGCCGACTCAGATTCTTTGCATTGGGTTGAACTACCGCCGGCATGCCGAAGAAACGAAAGCGAAACTGCCGGAGCGGCCGATCCTGTTCGTGAAAGGGATCAACACGCTGCAGAATCCCGGTGATCCTATTCTGATTCCGACTCACCTCGCGAGCAACGAGGTCGATTACGAGTGCGAGCTGGCGGTGGTAATTGGCCGGGCGTGCAAAAACGTCAGCCGCGAGCGGGCGCTTGATTATGTGCTCGGTTATACGTGCGCCAATGACGTGTCGGCCCGCGATCACCAGATTCGGCTCGGTGGTGGTCAATGGTGTCGCGGGAAATTTTTCGATACATTTGCGCCGCTCGGCCCGCGACTCGTCACCCCGGATGAAATTCCGAATCCAAATGCGCTCAAGATCGCGACAATTCTCAATGGCGAGCGGGTGCAGGATTGGACAACGAGCGACATGATCTTCGACGTGCCGGCGCTGATCGAATATCTGAGCGGCAGCACCACGCTGCCAGCAGGAACGGTGATTCTAACGGGAACCCCGCACGGAGTCGGCATGGCGCGGAAACCCGAGCCGCGCTGGCTGAAACCGGGCGACAGCGTCTCGATCGAGATCGAAGCGATCGGCACACTCACGAATGGCGTCGAACTTGAACCAATTTGCTAAATGCGACGGCACGCTTTGCCCCTTGTGAAAACGACCTCGTTTTTCATGGTCCTCTCTATTGCGACCAATCTCGGGCTGGCGGTGTTGGTGTCTTCACAATCGTCAACTGCGAGATTGCACGCGAAGACTTCGCTGCTGTTGCCCGCGACGCCAGCGGCACGTGTCGAATCTTCGACGAAGATTACGGCGACGCCCGAGGGCGGACGGATAGACACCAAAGTCGACGATGCGTCCTACGTCGCCCAATTGCGCGCTGACGGATTTCCGACTGAGATAATTCGCGACGTCTATTGGAAAAAGAAAAACGGGCCGACCTCGCCGCGGTGCTGACGCCGGAAGAACTTTTGGAATACGACCTTCGCGCAAGTCCGAGTGCGGCTACAGTTCGGCGGCAGCTTACCTATTTCGAGCCGACGGAGGAGGAATATCGAGCGATCACGAAATTACAGCTCGAGATCGACCAGCGCTATGGTACCTCGAATTTGAGCGGCGAGGAACAAGACTGGCGTCGCGCCGCGCTGGAATCGCTGCCCGGGAAAATTCAGACTATCCTGACGCCGGAACGATTCGCGGATTACCAGATCACGACCGATGGAAATTTCCGAAGTACCGCCGGAGTTCTACGCTCTGCCGGAGTGGATCTCAACGTGGTGAAGGAAGTGGTGGGCGTTCGGCAAAGCTTCGCCGAGCACATCGACAAGGTGCGCAATCAAGCTGATCTTACTCCGGCTCAACGCGCGGATGCGCTGGCGGCGTTGGCGAATGAGGCCACAAGCCAGCTCACCGCGAAGCTGGGTGAGAAAACCTTCACAAGATACGAGAATCGCGCCGGTGCCTGGCTCACTCATTTGCGTCCGCCGTCCGAGCGCGGAACGAACCCGTAATCGCATGAAATCGCCGAGCGCTATTCTCGTTATCTCAGTTGCGATCAATCTCGTGCTCCTCGTCACGTACGTGCAGCGCCGGACAAGTCAGGTGGAACTGACCTCGAGTTCATCGAGCGAAATCGCGAAATCTGCTGCTGGAACCGAGACCGTGGCAACGCCCCGCCGCTCGCCGCTTTGGACGAGGCTTGATACCACCGATCTCGACGTGCTTGCGCATCGCTTACAGGAAGCCGGTTTTTCCCGGCGGGAAATCAGGGTCGTGATGCTTCGGCGGATTATGGCGAAGTACAACATGCGAGCGTCACGAGAGCGAAGCCCGGGACCTTATTGGCGGAACGATAGCATCGACTACACGGATCCGAAAATTTTGTCCGAATTGCAGGCGCACTCGGCGGAACAAGAAGAGGCGTTGCTCAAAGATGTGCGCGATCCGGAGCTGCTCGCCGACGATCCGGAAGCGCTTGATTCTGCCCAGCGGCGCTACGGGAATCTGCCGTTGGAAAAATTACGGGCGTTGAGCACGATCGACGCGGACTACCAACAGCTCCTCTCAAAGGAGATCGCTGCGAATGGGCTTTCGAATGAAGCGCGGGCCAGGTATTTTCGCGAAACATACGCGCTGCTCGAGAAAGAAAAAGAGGCTGACATCGCGAGACTGCTAACGCCCGACGAATATGCGGACTACGAGCTGCGCGGAAGTCGCACCGCGATGAATCTCCGCCGCGGGCTGGAAACTTTCAAACCCTCGGAGCAGGAATACAAAGCGATCTTCGCCATCACGAAGTCGTTCGAGGAAAAATTATTGGACAATAATCTCACGCCTGAAGTCAGACGGTCCCTGCGGGAGCAGATGAACGCTCAGGCTGCGGCCACCCTCGGCGCCGACCGTGCGGCCGATTATCTGGAGTCGCAACGTGGCATGGACAAAACGGCGCGCCTGATCGCACGGCTGGATTTGCCGGCCCGCACCTATGCAACCGTGAGAAGTATTCAGCAAGACGTCACCCAGCGCGCGACCGCGATCCGGGCCGATTCGACGCTGTCCGCGGCCGATCGGTCGACGCAACTCACCGCGTTGGCACAACAGGCGCAGACGCAACTCACCTCGACGCTCGGCGACCGCGGTTACGAGGCCTACAACGACATGAAGGGCGACTGGATCCGCGCGCTCGCGCAACCCGTTTCAGTCACACCGTGAGCTTCGATGCGTCCGCAGCGGCAAAAGCTACACGGGGCTCCCGTCGTTCAACGGCACGGCCGTGCTGCCGATCAGAAAGGCGCTTGGCATCGTCGTCACCGCCGCGAATAACGACCAGGTTTGCATTACGGAAAAGATGTTCCAGCGTCGGCCCTCGCATGTGCCTCGGAGTGGGCGCCGGTAGAAACTCATTATACCAACAGCGCGCAATATTCGCTCGGCATCGGAGGCACGTTCTAGAACTCTGAAACTCGGGTGCATTCATCGGCTCACAAAAAACTTGGTCTTGGTGTTCTCGGGCTCGGCGAAGGCCGGAGTATTATTTCCGCCGGCGTGCACAGCGCGCTTTGGAACGTGGTCGCGCTGTGCGATCTGAACGCGGAACTCGGTCGTGAACGATGCGCTGAGTTCGGTCTCGCGGCTGAGGTCTTCACGAACTCACTCGACGCGCTGCTGGCGAATGCAGCGGTCGATGTTGTTGGCATCTATACGCCCGATCACTTGCACGCGGATCATGTAATCAAGGCGCTGCAGGCGGGGAAGCATGTCATCTGTACCAAGCCGTTCATTGATCATCTGGGCCGCGCACGTGAGGTCCTCGACGTTGCGCGACGCAGCGGGAAACAGGTCTTCGTTGGACAAAGCTCACGCTTCTTCGCGCCATTCGCCCGTCAGCGTCAGCACTTCGAAACTGGCGTTGTCGGCGAACTCAATTCCATCGAGGCGTACTACAATGCCGATCACCGCTGGTTCCTCGCGAAGGGCTGGGCGAAGACGGACTCGTTCAAGTGGCTTTACGGCGGGCTCAGTCATCCGGTTGACTTCATCCGCTGGTATTTGCCAGACGTCGCGGAGGTCATGGGCTACGCGCGGTTGAGCGAAAACGGACGAAAGCTTGGACTGGTTCATCCCGACACGTTTCACTTCATCTACAAAGCCGCGTCAGGTCGCATCGCTCGCGTCAGCGGCACGTACACGAGTCCGGTGGTGCCTTGTTCGCGCGACAGCAACATGAGCTGCATCCTGCGCGGATCGCTCGGCGCGAGCCAGGGCGATTACTATGACCTCCGCTATGCGTGGAAAACGGATACGCAGTCAGTCGTCGAGACCTTCGAGGATCAGGACGCGCACTATTTTCGTTTCGGCGGGCACTCGCATCACGCGGGCGAATATCAAAATTACATCGAATATTTTGCCCGCTGCCTGGCGGCCGGCACGCCACCGAAACCGGACGTCCGCGAAGGCATTGGGACCGTTGCGCTGATGCAGGCCATGGAAGAGGCGACGAAATCCGGCGGACCGGTTAAAGTGCGCGATGTTCTCGCGCGGCATGGGTTGGAGTCGCTGACGGACGGGTCGGCGTAAATCGATGAGTTAATTTATTTCCGCAGGCGGCAGTGACGGTGGCGTGTTCTTTCAGCCTGGCGTCATGCGCCGCTTCGATCCCGGAAGTTACAGCGCCTTGTCCATTAATTTCAGTACGTCGTGAACGCCCTTTCCCTTGGCGGCGCTGAACTGCGTTCTGGTATAGCCCAGTTTTTCGCCAATTTCGATAATGCCGACGCCCTTGAAATTGAAGTTGGCGATTAAGTCGAAGCCATCGGTGCCCAAGGCCTTGATCAGATTCCCGACCTTGGACTTTTGCGTCCGGTAAGCGTCGTTGAAGTTTGGCAGCTGCTCATCGCGCAAGATCAAGTCGGTAAAAAATGCGGTGACTCCTTCCTTCAGAACCTCGGTCAAGCTGCTGGAAATCTTCTTCGCGACTTGCAGGTAGAGACTGTACAAAGCGGGCGACGCCAACCGATGGACCGATTCATGGAGTGCGGTGCCGAATGCCGCTCCAGGACGCAGATGCACCTCCGATTTCTTCGAATCAAAAAAACCGGTCGTAGCCTTTGAAACGTTATTTGAGGAATCCAGCTCATATGCGTTCCGGTACGCGGCATCAAAATTTCCGTCGGTCGAATCCCGGATGAATTTACCCTTTTCTGCGATTCTAAAGCCGCTCTTTAGTCGGTCACCGATATAGGGCGCCAGTCTTTGATTTCTCAGCAGAACCTCATCGATGATCGCGGCGGTACCTGATGCAACGGGATCGCCGAGATCGACGCCTTCGCTTTTCAGAGTCTTCGGGGCAAGCTGTTTTTTTGGCGGCCCATCCTTCGCAGGACTCTTGTCGGGTGCCCGATCGCTCACTCCTTGGGGTCCGACAACTAGATTGGCTCCAGCACCGGCGAGGATCGATCTGAGCAGCTTTCGGATGAGGTTGGCATCGCCGGACGCGAGCGGAGCGATCAGCATCTTTTCAATGACTGCCCGGTGCTCGGGTTTTAGATCTTTCATGTCCTTGAGCCGATCTTTGAACTCCTTGGCCTCTCCTTTACCGAAAAGCTCCAAAGCCTTTCCGATTCTTGTATTATTTGGGGCCAACAGGTCGTCGACCGACGCCTGCATCCAGGGCAAAGTCTTTTTGTCAGGAGGGAGAAGCTTATCTTCGACAGCGGTGGGTATGAGCTGTTCGGCTCGGTACAGACCGCGACGCCCGAGGGCGTCCTTCTTGAATGTATTGAAATTCTTGTGATGAAAGGTCCGGTCGAAACTTCCGAACCCGGCATAGCCCAATCCGACGGTGGCGAGATTTTCCGGCAGTCCGGCCGCGTAGGCATCGTAGATGTCCTCGAGACTGGCTTTAACGGCCGCGATCGCGGCCTTTGCGGTCCGATCGGCCGCGCCAGCAGCCTTGAGGCTATAGGTTTTCTCCCCGCCCGGATCCATTGGGTCGAGGGGCTTTTCGTCCACCAAGTCTAGGTCGCCGACAAGTGTGATGGGGCTGCCGTCGATGGAGGCATCGACGGTGGCCGCCCCCTCCGCATCATGAACGATGAGCGACACCACGTCACCGAAGCTGTAGTCCCCGCCGCTAAGCAAAATCGAAAGCTGCGTGATCGCGGCGGACCGCACGGTGGAATTGGGCGTCTTGACGAAGGGGAATCCAGTGATGGCGAAGAGGCGCTCCAGCATGTTGAGCGGTCCGATCGATGACAGCGGCTGCCGGTTGATCTGGTCAGCCAGCCACTGAATGAGCTTCTTACGGAAACCCGGTACCTTCTGGTCCCAGTGCTGTTTGATGCTCGCCCGGGGAGTCCGAAGGTGACTTGCGGAGAAGGAATCGGTCAGGAAGTGGCACGCAAAACCGTCCGCCAGCAGCGCATCGTCGTTGCCCTGCTGATGGGTTCCATTGATGTACGCCATCCACATCGATTTTTCGTGGGCCTGACGGTAGGTGGCTGCCGCGCCCAAGGGCTTCTGATCATCACCGATCCGCTGATTTTTCTGCAAGGGGTCCAACGCGGTATCGCCGGTACGCGGGTTGGGGAAATGGGAGATATTCTTCGAATCCTGCGATCGCGATATCTGCTCGGCTTGGAAGGAGGCATTCTCGTCGTACCACTCGCCCAACTTTGATTCTTTCTTATGTTTGCGAATTTTCACCCACAACACATACCGCACGACCCCGCGGGAATTTCGTCCGATGCCCTCCTTTGTTGCCAGTTTCCGGACATCCTCGATCGAGCCAAAGTAATCGCCGAGAGCTACTGCGTCGCCAAAGGTCATTTCCACGCCCGCCAGTTTCATCAACTCGATCCCGAACGCTTCGTCGCCGATCAGCTTGTGTCCAGGCTCAGTGAATCGTTGAACGCGCAAACCTGACTGTGCGCCAGGAACGCGGGGCGATGTGGGGTAAATATCGCTTGCCGCCAATGTCCGAGCCGGTGACGCGCTCTGCTGTACGACGTGCGCCAGTTCATGCGCGATCAGCCGCCGCCCGTGGGATGATGTAGGTTCGAAATGATCCGGAGCAAAGACCACATCATTGCCCACCGTGTAGGCTTGAGCGCCCATTTCCTGTGCCGACTGCCCGGCGGTGGTGCTGGAATGCACGCGCACCTGCGAAAAGTCATGACCGAAGCGCGACTCCATATCCTGCCGCAACGACGCATCCAGCGGCCGTCCGGACTCTGCAAGAACGCGATCAACACTGGTGGGCGCGGAGTCCGTTTCATTGATCGCTCCGGTGAAACGCTGGATCTGCGGTGGCGCGATGCTGACGGCGGAATGCGCCGGCGCCGCCAGCACCTGATCGGCAATCCGATCCGCCTCCAATTCCAAGGGATCGTTGCTTGCACCAACCGCAAGCTTCCGTTGCAGGGAGCTCCTTTTCTTCGCGCATTCCGAACATTCCCCACCTGCGATCGTGTGGTTCCCGCAAGTGCATGTGCGCTGCAAGAATCGACCTGGAGCAGGCGTGAGCTTCGCCCATGGCGTCGATGATTTGGGAGATGGCGCGTGGATGCTCACGAATTTTCCAGCCGCTAACCACTAAGCGTTCTGTTCGGCCTCATCGTTCAATCGCTCCTGTTTCTCTTTGTTGGCGATGACCGGTCGCAAACTGCTCATCGTTTTGAGGAGGTTGAACCAAAAGGGCGCGCCCAAGCTCAACAGCGCCGCACTCGCGAGGATACCCCAAAAAGACCGCTTGTCAGGCGTCCAATCCCGGTAGATCGGATCTGGATACGGATTCGGCACGAGTTGGAATGACAATTGGTTCTTGAGCGTTGCATCGAGATTCTCCGCGGCGGAGCGCAGAGTCGATTGCGGCACTTGGGCTTCGTAGGCCTCCGCTTTTTGAGTGAGTGCATCAGCGCTTGCTACCACGCGTGCTCTCAGTTCGGCATCGGACGAGAGCAGGCTGAAGAGCTTGAAGGCGTCGAGTTGCAGCAAGAACGCGATTACCACGGAAAAAATCACCGTCCAGCAGCGCGTATGGACCGCGAAGCGTTGGGAGACGCGATCCATCACCGAGTCGAACCAGTCGCCGGCTTTCGCGGTCAGCCGTTCAGCTGTGGGAATCAACTGAGCCATGACCAACTCGACCTTGGCGGGATCGTCGGGAAATAGTTTTTGAATCTCCGGCAAGACGACCAGGAGTTTTTCCGCCTTAGCCGGCAAAAGCCGATCAAGGGATTCGCGCAGGGCAATTCTCCACGGTTCGGTGCCGCCTCCCCCGGACTCTGCTGGATTCGCCAACATTCTCACGATCTCGATCAGCTCGTCTTTGCGGATCGCCGAAGCTAATTTCCACCGGGCGAAAAGGCCGAGCGTGCGATCCGACAGCGTGGAATCGGAGATCAGCGGATGATGGAGAATCTGTTGCGCAATGGCATCGGCGTGCGGCTCGAGTTTGGGGTCGACCTGAACCAGGAGCGTCTTGATACCCCAAAAGAGATTCCCGCCGCGAAGCCCCAGGATTGCCGACAAAGTCTGGGTCAGCGTTGTGACGATCAAACTGACACCCGTAATGATCGCGACAAACGAGATGATTGTGTCGAGGTGTTCGAGAGTCATGCGCGGGGGAAATTAGCCCGAAGATTTCTTCACGTTCCAAGATCGTCATTGCGAGCCCCAGGAACGAGGGGGTGGCAATCCAGCTGGACTC
>DAITQE010000046.1:11533-11971 GCA_036833235.1 Opitutus sp. | reverse complement strand
GGCCTTCGCGGCTCAGCACGTAACGGAGGAATTCCGCCAGCCTCGGTTCAACTGGCTGGCCGGGCGGGCGGTTCAAAAATACCGTGATGATTCGCGTCAGCGGATAGCTGTGGTCGAGCACCGTGGCCCGCGTCGGCAAAACAAACGGCCCACCCTCCTCTGGCGCGAGTCCGATGGGTTTCACGGCAGGATTTTTGTAGAGCAGACTCGAGTAGCCGATCCCTACCGGATCCCGCGCCAGCGCATCCAGCACCTTCTGGCCGCCGTCACTGTCGCCACCGGTTGTGCCCGCCGTGTCGGCAAACTCCTGCAGTGCCGGGTTCCACTTGTGCCCGCCAGCGAAGACTGTATCCTCAAAAAAATACGCGAAACCCCGCTCGATCGGCCAGCCGTAGAGATGGATCGGCCGGTCCTTCCATTCGCCAGTAAGTCCCAGGT
>DAITQE010000046.1:0-11523 GCA_036833235.1 Opitutus sp. | reverse complement strand
CGGCCGGCGCACCCCGGCGGTGGTCGGCGCTGAAGAGCGCATCGAGCTGCTCGAGGGTTAGGCCGGCGAGCGGGTTGTCCCTGTGAACGAAAACAACGAGGGCGAAGTCTCGGTTGCGGACGTCGAAGCTGCCAGTCAGCACATCGATGCCGGTCGGCGCATAACCATAGACCTCGCGGAACGCCGCGATTTCATACGGCCAGATTTCGCGGCCCATCAACGCGAGATCGCCCGTGCCGGCGCAGAGCGCGCCGATGGCGGCGGCAGTGCCGTTGAGTTTGTTCTCAAACGTGACGCCCGGCTGGATTTTTTTGAAACCGTCCTCCCACGCGCGCACCAGCGCTTCGATAAAATCGGCTCGCCCCGCAAACGCGCCGTGGCCCCAGATGCGGATCGAACCCGTGACCGGACCCCGCGGGACATACAGCAACGGCAAGTCGTCTCCCGCCCGCGCACGCGGCGACAGCAACAGCAGGATAAGGAAAATGATCGCGCAGGTTTTCATTCCAGTTTTTTCAACTCCGCCCGGACGGTCACGGCACTGAGCGGCAGGCACTGACCCTCGCGGGCGACGATCGCCTGGCCCTCGGCACTCAGCACAAAGCTGAGAAACTCTTTTGTCCTCGGCTCGATGGGAGCGCCGGGCTTGCGGTTGAGCACGAGGCGGACAGCGCGAAAGAGCGGATAGGTACGCGCCACAATGTTCTCCGCGGTCATGGCCACGAGAGGGCCCTTATCATCCCGCGCGAGAGGCAGCATCTTGAGGCCGGCCGGCGCGCCGTGCCGAGGGGCGTAAGCGATGGCGTCCGGGTCGTGCGCAACGGAGGTGAGCATCGCGGGCTCGTCGTGAAATTCCTCCAAGCCGGCGTTCCACTTGTAGCTGTCGGCGAGCACAGCGTGCCGGAAATAGAGCGCTGCCACGTCGTCGATCGCCGGACCGAGCACGCGGACCGGCCGATCCTGCCACTCTCCGGTCAGGCCGAGATCTCCCCAAGTGCGCAGATTCTTCGCGCCGCGCCTGTGCTCGGCGCTGTAGAGGCCGTCGAGCTGGGCCAAGGTCAGCCCGACCAAGGGATTCGATGGATGAACAAAGACGGCCAGACTGCCGTTGGGTCGCGCGGTATCCACACCGGCATTAGCCACCTCGACGAGGGTCGGCGGATAGCGCCATGCCCAGGTAAAGGCCATGTGCTCGGCCGGCATGCGCATCTCTCGCGCGAGCAGGGCGAGCTCGGCCACGCCGGTGTAAACGCCCATCATGGCGGATTCGGGACCGTGCAGCGTCAGTTTTACCTCGGCGTCGGGGTGGAATTTTTTAAATCCATCCCCCCACTCCGTCAGCAAGTCCGCATCGGTCGGGCTGCCCCAGATGCGGATCACGCCTCCCACCCGCTCCACCGGCTGATAGGCGGCGAGCGCCACCTCCGTCGCGTCCAGACCCGGCCCGGCAAGCCCGACAAAAGCGGCTAATAGAAACGCTACCATGAAGAGGGGCTGTTTCACGAGACAAGCGGCGCGTCGGACTTGGCAGAGACTAGCGACGGGGGATCGATAGAAACTCAGGAAGCCGGATCGAACAGCTTGTCCTTCGATTCGATCCGGCTCTTGAGGTCCTCCTGGATCTCATGGGCGATCTTCGTCAGCTTCTTCGTGTCGTCGCCCTGTTTATACGGGAAGATAATCCCGGCCAGTCCGATGGCCGTCCCCGCTCGATCATACAGGATCGCCAGCACCTCAAATTTCGGCGCGGACGTGATGCTCCATGGGTTCACCCCCGGCCCCGGAGCGAGTTGAGCTTCGATGTTCTCTTTGCGGGAGCGGAAGACGCCGATGTCTTCGTCGTTGTCGGGCTTTCCGATGCGGCCGATGTCCGAGAACATGATGCCGCGATCCTTGTCGGATTCGGCCGGGATGCCCGGGGGCGTAACGTGGAGAACCAGGATCTTCAGCTCGGGATGCTTGGCGAGTTCCATGTCAACCAGCGCCTGGCCGTAAAGACCGCGGGGCGTGTAAGGCAGCGGCGCATACTTTTCGGGCACCGCTTGCGCGCGGAGCAGCGAGGTGCCGGCTAGCAACATGGCGGCAATGACCGTGGTGGATGATTTGATGACGGATTTCATGTGATGTCGGAGTATATAACGGAAATGATTTTTCAGCTCGACGGAGACGGCGTTGGCGCGCGGCCGAGCTTCTTCAGCTGTTCGCGGAGATAGGCCGCGGGCAGCGGATAGAAAAATCCGGTGTGCGCGATGATCTGCTGGCCCTCGCGGCTGAGAATGAAACGCATGAACTCGCGGACCTTCGGATCGAGCGGCCGGCCCGCTTCCTTGTTAATATAGAAATAGGCATCGCGCGTGAGCGGGTAGCTGTGATTCGACACGTTTTCCGGCGTGTAAGCGACGTAGGGCGCCCCGGCCCGCGGCGCGATGGCCAGCACCTTCAGGTTGGGATAATATTCCGCGTGAAACATTGCCACCCAGCCGATGCCATATTTGTCCTGCGAGATCGCCTGGAGCATGCTGTCCACGCCCACCGGCGAGCCGTAAGCGCCGGGCTCGGTCTGCTTCGGCTCCACATATTCGCGGAAGTTGGGATTATATTTCGTGGACCAGTGAAAGAGCTTCCGCTCCCAGTAGATCTTGAAGCCCGGCGCGCAGTAGCCGTAGGTCTGGATTTCCTTGTTGGAAAATTCGCCGCCGAGGCCGAGCTGGCCCCAAGTACGGATGTTGGTCTCGGGGCCGCGGGCAAATTCCGACGTATAAAACATGTCGTGTTCGGGATTGTGGCCGATGTCCCAGCCGCCGGTGCGTTCGGAGCCGAAAATGCGGTCCAGCTCGTCCATCGTCAGGTGCGCGATCGGGTTGTCTTTATTGACCACAATTGCGGCAGGCCACAACGCGCCGCGTTTTTCGTAGTCGCCCGTCGCGATCGAGATTTCCGTCGGCAGGTAGCCGTAAACGTTATAGAACGGCATCATGTCCGAGATTTTCGCGTCGTCGCCGGCTGGCGCGAGGTCGGAGATGCCGGTGGCCAACGCGCCGATGGCGCCTTCGCTGCTCGTGGTGAAGTTGTTCGCGAATTGCGCATCGGGCTGGTAGTGGATAAACGCGTCCTCGAGCGCGGTCGTCGCGAATTTCAAATATGATCCCACAACGCGCACCGTCCCGGTGACTTTATATTCCGGCCGGTAGGGCGGAAGATCAGCCAGCGCGGGCGCAGGAAGCAGATCCCACGTCGCAACCGTCTGGGTGCGCTCTTCGCGGACGGTCGCCTTCGCATCGCTCCACGCCTTCCATTTCGAATTCGCCGCGAGTTCTTGTCGCACGGCGGCCATGGTTTCCGTGCGATGCGCGAAGGCGATCGGCTCGCGGTATTCCATAATAAGCATCGACTGCCACGGCGCGGCGGATCCGTCCCGCGGCACGAAAAGAAAATAGCTGGTGAGCGCCTTGCGCGTCCGCAGCGCCTCCATTTCGGGCGCCGTGAACCCAGCGACGTAATCCCGATAGCGATCCGCGGAAACCTTCACGTCGTATTCGTTCACCAGGAAGACGGCTTTCGTCGAATCGCGCGGAAACGTTTCGCCGCGAGCCAGCCGGTCCACCTGCGTCGCAATCAACCCCGCTCCAAGCGTCCGCCCGCCGGCCTGCTCCCAGCGCGCGCGACAGGCCTCATCGGGAAACTCCAGAACGGCGACCGAATCGAAGGCGGCATTTTTCTCCTGCTGATTGTTGAGCAGGAAAGCATCCGAGACAGCCCCGGTTTGCCGCCACTCGGCGAGCAACCCAGGCAGGCCGCTCGCGCCGGCAGCGCCCGCGGGAACCGTGATGACGACGTGGGTAGGTTCGGCGCTGGCCCGCGCGCCGCCAAAAGCCAGCGCCGCGACGACTAACAGGATCGACAGTTTTTGTAGTGGGAAGACCAGGGTGTATTTACATTTCAGATTCATGGTGAAGATTGGCTGGGATCAGAAGTTCCCTTTCGATGAAAGCTGGGGGCGGCAACGGCGCACAGAGCGACGAGCGGGGGGTTGGTGGGTATCCCAACGTGCGCATGGCACAGCTTCCGCCAAGTGACTTGATTGGTGAATTCTCACCAGTCTTGCCGGGGCTTCGCGCTCGCGCGCGAGCGCACAACGCATAGGATGGCAGTACGACCGACGACTGCTCCGCTCTTCCGCAATCCAATCACAACCGGCGCTCGATGCCTCGCCTGCTGAAACGAATTTCCCGGTTCACCTTGGGTCTCGTCCTGACCGTCCCACTCGTTCCGCTGCCCGGCGCTGACGAGGCGGGGCGACCGGTGATGCGCGCGTTCAGCTCAACCGAGATTCAAACCCAGGGGCCGGTCCGCGCATTCATGGAATGCCGCGACGGCAGCTTCCTGGTCGGATCCAATTCTCTTTCGGCCTTCGATGGCCGGCGCTGGCAACGCATCGATGTGCCCGGGGCCTACGGCTTTTCCGCTCTCGATGTGGCACCGCAACTCTCGTCGACGGACGCGGAGCGCGTGTGGGTCGGGGCCGTCGGTGCGATCGGATACGTCGAAAGAAATCTCAACGGCCTCTGGCATTTTGTTTCTCTGCTGTCCCGATTGCCGCGAGAAAGTCGCGATACGCCGATCGACATCCGGTTTGTCCACTCCGTGGGCAACGGCGCGGTGTTCGTGTCGGGCCAGGAGGCGTTCCGATGGAACGGGTCACAGTTCACCGTGTGGAAACTGCCCTCGGCGTCACGCTTGCGGGGCTTTGCGGTTCGGCACGAACAGGTATGGATTTTTCAGGACGCCGTCGGCTTGCTTTCGCTGGGAAAGAACGGGGCGCCTATTCTCGTGCGCCCGACGCAGACGCTTCCACCCGGCCCGATCGTGTGGGCTTTGCCGGCGGTGGAATCGGCGCCGGAATCTACGTTGCCCGCCACCAGCGTAGAGTCGTTTCCCCTCACCGGTGGGTTGGTCGGAACCGCCGACGGTGTGTATCGCTTGACCGAGACCGGCTTCGAATCGCTGCCGAACGTCTCTGCGATGATCAAAGGACAGGAGCCTGCGCAGGGCGTGGAGTTGGCCGCGAACGCGTTCGCAGTGGGAACGGCGAAGAGCGGGGTGATCATCGCAACCCGGGCGGATGCAGTGATCGACATTGTCGACCGCGATCATGGATTGAACGACAACGCCGTTTACGGCCTATGGCGAAATCCCCGTGAAATTTTGTGGATTGGGCTGGCGGATGGCTGCGCGCTTTTGGACGGCGTCAGCAGCGCGTCAGTTTTCGACGCGCACAATGGTCTCGAACGCAGTCTGCCGCGCAAAGTGTTCGCTGACTCGAATACGACCTTCGTCCTCACCGACAAGAAGCTCTATCGCGTGGAGGGTGCAGCGGGCGGCGCGGCGCATTTGCAGCCGGTGATCGCGGCCAAGGCGTTGTTTCACGACGCCATGGGCGCAGCCGGCAGCGTATGGGTCGGCGGCGTGGGCGAATTGTGGCGTCTCGGACCGGGCGGATCCGCCGAGCCGTTTCGCGTTTCGGGCAAAGTGGTCCGTCTCGGCTCCTCCCCTTCGCTCACCGGACGCCTGCTCTACGTTGACAATAATCAACTGAAGGCATTGGTGCCGTCTTCCGGCGACGCCGGGTTGCCTCTCGCGCTCAATCTCAATGCCGATGCTGCGCCGCTCTCGCTGCTCAGTGACGCGCGTGGGGAAGTATGGCTCTCCACGGTCGCTGACGGAATCCATCGTTACGAGACGGTCGGAGCTGGCGCCAGCGCCCAGTCCAGCTTGCGGGAAGTCGCACATTACCGCGCCGGACGGGGCTTGCCGCCAGCGGCAGATCGTCCGGTGCTGGCGATGCTCGGGCCGAAGGTCTTCGCTTTCACCAGCACCCAAATCCTCGTGTTCGATGAGGTGCGGGACGGATTCGTGCCGGCACCCGGGTTTGCGGGTTGGGTCGGCGTGGCAGCGAGCACGGCGGCCGCTCGCGCCGAAGGAGGACACCTCGTCGCTTACTGGGCGGCCCAGCGTCTTGGACTTTTCGATACAGCGGCGCCGGCGCCTTGCGTGATTTTGCGCGTGAGTTTCAACGACGGTGAAGTCCGGTTGGAACCGCTGCAGATGCCCGGGTTGGACGGCATCGGCGACGTGACCAGTGTCGATCTCGTCGAGAGCGACGACCGCGAAGAAGTCCTCTGGATCGGTGGAAGCGGTGGACTGCTGCGCTTCAGGACCAGCGAGGCAAAGCCCGCCGGTGTCCCCGTTGGGCTGGCGTTGCGCGAAGTCCGGGTCGACGGCCGCGCGTCGCTCGAATTGCAACCGGGGCAGTCGGCTCGCATTGGCCCTGGCGCCTCGCGGATCGAATTCAGTTTTCCATCCGCCAAAACCACCGGCGTCGCGGCGGTGTTTTATCAAACGCAATTACAGGGTGTCGAGTCCGGCTGGTCGGCGCCTCAGCGGGAAAGCACTCGGGAGTTCACCGGGCTCGCGCCGGGTTCTTATGTTTTCAAGGCGCGCCGCGTGGATCGTTATGGGCACACGAGCCCGGAAGTCCGCTACGCGTTCGCCGTCATTCCACCGTGGTATGCGCGATGGCCCGCCTGGGTGGGCTACGGCGGGGCACTTGTGATCGCAATGGTCGGGATCCTGCGCTGGCGCCTCCGATTGCTGCGACGACAGACCGAAAGATTGGACCGGCTGGTGTCACTCCGCACGCGGGAACTCGAACTTTCGAACACCGCCAAAAGCGAATTTCTGGAAAACATCAGCCACGAAATCCGAAATCCGCTCAACGGCATCGTCGGTCTGGTGAACTTGTTGAAGCCGGAGCGGCTCGAACGCGGGGACCAGCACGTCGCTCAGTCACTCAAATCGACCGCAGAACACCTGCGGCGCGTATCGGAGGAGGTGCTCGATTTTTCCAAACTGGAATTCGGTTATGTGACGGTTGAGGAAAAACCGTTTGCTTTGCGCCAAACACTGCGCGACCTCGCCACCTTTCACGAAGACGCCGCCCGCCGCCAAGGCGGCACTCTCGCGCTCGTCCTGCCTTCCATCGCGGCAGACGACTTCGTCGGCGACGAAGCGAAAATCAAAACCGTCGTCGGCAACTTTCTGAACAACGCGATCAAGTATGCCCCGGGCACGCCGATCGAGATTCACGCCGACTGGACAGATGAGCCGACCGCGGCGGCCGAGGTGTTTATTGCCGTCACCGATCGCGGGCCCGGCATTCCGGCGGAGGAACAGGAACTGATTTTTCAAAAATTCGTCCGCGGTTCGAACGCAAAAAAAGACGGCGTCACCGGTTCCGGCATCGGGCTGGCGACGTGCCGCACGCTGGCCCGCCGGATGGGCGGCGCCGTCGGCGTCGAAAGCCCGGTTGCATCCGCTTCGCCCGCCGGCGGCCCGGGCACCTCGTTTCACTTGTGGCTGCCGTTAAAGAGAGAGCGTCGCGGGGACGCCAACCCCGCGCCAAACGCGGCGGGCGGAGCGGGCACAGCAGGCGAATCGATGGAGCACGTGGCCGAGGTGCTGATCGTGGACGATGAGGAATACAATCGCGTCGTGTTGGTCGGGCTCGCGAAAGAACTGGGCTATGTGCCACTGCAGGCTGATAACGCTCGCGCGGCAGTGGAAATCGTCCGCACACACGCCGTCGATCTAGTGTTTCTCGACCTGGAGTTGTCGGGAGCCAAAGGCGACGACGCGGCGCGGGCGTTGCGAAAGCTCCCCGGCGGACACGGACCGTTGTTGATCGCCACGACCGGGCACGACAGCGAGGAAGCCCGGCAGCGTTGCCGAACTGCCGGCATCGACGGATTTCTACTAAAAC
This sequence comes from Opitutus sp., assembly GCA_036833235.1. Taxonomy (GTDB): domain Bacteria; phylum Verrucomicrobiota; class Verrucomicrobiia; order Opitutales; family Opitutaceae; genus Opitutus. Next base: position 3,704 of record DAITQE010000046.1, on the reverse strand, counting down.
CGTTCGATAGCCAACAAGTGCGCGAAGTCATCCGTCTGGCGCGCGCGGCGCGCACCGGAGCCGCCGCTGCGTCGATCGCCGTCTCCGCGTCGGCGCGAGGCACGGTCGAGGAACCGCGGCCGGTGCTGCGCGCATTTCAACTTTACGCCCAAGGCGCGAACGAATCGGCCGATGAAGCGGCACGCCGATTCGTCTTCGCGCTTCGTCACGAGATCGCCGCTATTCGCGCTGGTTCGAATGCGGATGCGCGCATCGCGATCACGTCGGCCGCGCACCGCCTCCGCACGCTGGGCGCGCTCGTGCATGCGCAACGTGTGAGCGACGCCGCCGTTTTGCTTCAAAACCGCGCAAGCGTTGCTGCGCCGGCGCAATTGGGCGAACTGGTCGAAAACGCCGTCCGCGAAACCGAACAGCTCATCACGATGTTGCGCGAAGCGGGCGTGGTGGTCGATGCACCCGGCTCGCCTTAAACGCGCTTCAATTCAACTGCGTTTGGGCCGCCGCGCGAGCGATCCATTCGCACCCGGGTGAAGCCCTTCTCGATGGCGTAATTGATCAGCTCGGGCGTGCTGTGAATGCCGAGCTTCGCCATGATGTTGCAGCGATGATTGCGCACCGTGACGGCGCTCAGGTTCGACTGGCGCGCGATCTCGTCGTTCGACCAGGCGCGGCCGAAGAAGCCGAGCAGTTGCTGCTCCCAATCCGAGAGCACTTTGTCGAACGCCGCCGGATCGTCGCGCAGGGTCGCACGGACGCGTTGCGCGACGGACGACAAATACCGCCGGCCCGACATCACGGTTTCGATCGCCTCGCCGAGCGCTTCGAGCGGCTGCTCGTTTTTGTCGAGAAAGCCGTGAACATTCGAGCGCAGCGCCCGGTGCAGCGTGAACTCGTCGGTGTATCCAGAAAGCGCGATGACCTTGCAGTCCGGACACGCGGCCACCAGATCGCCCAGCAGGTCGAGTCCGTCGCGATCGGGCAGTGCGAGATCGAGAAAAACGAGATCCGGTTTCTCGACGCGGCACAATTCCAGGCCCGCAGCGGCGTCTTTTGCGCCAACTACGACTGCGCCGCGAACCGCTTGACGGCACATCACCATCAACATGTCGCGAATGAGCGTGTGGTCTTCAATGACGGCGATTTTCATCGAGCTAGACGATGGGGAATAAAACACGAGACGTTGGCCGTGCAACCTGAACCGCGCCTGAATGTTTTCTAAAAGTTAATTCAGGCAATTTTCCCTCGCGCGCTCGTTGCTTATGGCGTTGAGTTTTCGACGCTGGATTTGCATACCCCGCCCCTCTTTTTGCGAGTTGCCCCCATGAAAATTTTGATTGTCGAAGATCAGCGCCGCCTGGGCGAGTTCTTGAAGAAGAGTCTTACGGAACACGCCTACACCGCGACGTGGGTGCAGACCTGCCGCGAGGCGCGAGATGCGCTGTGCGAGACGGCCTACGACGTGATCCTCCTCGATCTCACGCTGCCGGACGGCGACGGCCTCGATCTGTTAAAGGAATGGCGCAAGGCCAGCTTCAAAGAGCCCGTATTCATTCTCAGCGCACGCGACGCGGTGGAAGATCGGGTCAAGGGTCTCGATCTGGGAGCTGACGACTACCTGCCAAAACCGTTCAGCTTCGAGGAACTGCTGGCGCGCGTGCGCTCGGTGATTCGCCGGCAGACCACCGCCAAGGAATCGGTCCTGACCCATCGAGATATTTGCCTCGATCTCCCGGGCCGCAAAGTGACGCTCGCGGGCGCGCCGATCGATCTCACGAGCCGGGAGTTTGCGCTCTTGGAAATCTTCATGCACAATCCGGGGCGGATTCTCGCGCGCACCCTTATCTGCGAAAAAATCTGGGAGTCGCACAACGACATCGAAACCAACCTGCTCGACGTCTATATGAGCAAGCTCCGCGCAAAACTGGAGCTGGAACCCGAAAAGCCGTACTTCAAGACGGTGCGAGGCGTGGGTTATCAGTTGCAATGAGATCGATCGGCACACGCATGACGGTGTGGTATGCGGTCGCCTCGCTCGCGACGTTTTGGTGCCTGTTTCGCTCCGGCAGCTATCTGGTCGAGCATCACGCGGTCCACGACCTCGATTTGCTGAACGCCGCCGAGTTCGAACAGATCCGCCACCAACTCGGCCCGGACTACGAACTGCTCGATGCGGCTGCCATTCGGGAACGCCTGCGAACGACGACCGAGTTTTCCACCATCCTGGTTGGCGTGGAAATTAGAAAGGACGGTCGGACCGTCTTTCGATCCGACAATTTGAACGATCGCGCAATCCCGGACGTGCCGATGAAACCCCAATTCTTTTCCGAGATGGTCGGCACGATCGTTCGTCATATCGGCCTCGATCAACCGCCTCCCGCCACCGCCACGGCCAACCGGGATTTCAACGCGATTGTGGGAGATATTGGAGAGATGCGCGTCGGCGAGTTCACCCTTGGTTCTTTGGTGGTCAGGATCGCGACCTCGAAACAGCAGATTCATAGCACGATGATTGCCTACCGAGACGTTTTCTACGGCCTGCTGGTCATCATGTTCATCGCGAGCGCGATCATCGGTTACGGGCTGAGCCGAATCCCATTGCGACCGTTGCGAATCATCGAAGAAACGGCGACGCACATCAGCTCCCAAAACCTGAGCGAACGCATCCCGGTCGCAGAGGTGGACGACGAATTATTAAATTTCGCCCGGTTGCTCAATGCGACCTTCGATCGGCTCGAGACGGCGTTTAATCAGACACGGCGGTTCACGGCGGAGGCGTCCCACGAGTTGAAGACCCCGCTTTCGCTCGTGCGGCTGCAAACCGAAAAGCTGTTGATCGACGGCGGTCTCACGGCGGCGCAAGAGGACGCGGTGCAGATCCAGCTCGAGGAAATCACCCGGTTGAACAAGATCATCGAAGAGCTGCTTTTTCTTTCCAGGGCGGAGGCGAACGCGATCACGCTCAGTCTTCAGCGGCAGGATCCGCGGCCCTTTCTGCAAAGCTTCGTCCAGGACGCCGCGGTGCTCGCGGAGCATCGGCGCGTTCGTTTTGTCGACCACATCAGCGGCAAGGGCGCAGCCGATTTCGACTCGAAATGGATTCGGCAGGTGTTGTTTAATCTGGTGGCCAATGCACTCAACGTCTCGCCGCCCGGCGGCGTCGTTGTCCTTACGTCCGAACTCCTTGGTAGTAACTGGCGCGTCGCGGTCGAAGATCAGGGGCCGGGGGTGCCGGCGGAACAGCGCGAGCGCATTTTCGAGCGCTTCGTGCGGCTAGAAACGGGTGGCCGGCAGGACGATACGGGCAGCGGACTCGGACTCGCGATCTCGCGCAGCATCGTAGGGCTGCACCGGGGCACAATCCGCGCGGAGCCGGGCGAAAACGGGAGCGGATTGCGCGTGATATTTCAGATTCCCGCGTCCGCCAGAAAACGTGCATTGCCCTCCCTCGACTCGATGGCGGCGGTCGAAACGCCGACGACGGAAACTGCCCGGACGTAGCTCCGGAGAGGCCCAGCCGCATCGGGCCGTTTGCTCACGGACTTCAGCGTATTGGCAGCGGCCCGTCGGCAACGAGAATCCCGTCGTCGTCACTGTAGAGCCATTGGCCAGGCGCGAATCGCACACCGCCGAAAACGATTTCGCCACCGAGAAAGCCTTCCCCTCTTTTCGCGCTTCTCCTGGGGTTGGACCCAAGGCCCTTTACG
>DAITQE010000045.1:10675-12061 GCA_036833235.1 Opitutus sp. | reverse complement strand
GGCTTGTGGCCGTCGGCGCTTTCGGACTGATCGCCGCGCGCGAGGTGACGACCGGTGCACGACCGGCCTCGTAGTCGTAGTTGAGCGTGGAGACCTGATCGTTGCGGTCGTGGCGAATACCACCGATCAGCGTCAGGCGGTCCCTGAAGAACTGCCCCTGATAGACGGCGTAACCGCCGAAGTCCCAGTTGTCGGTGATCCTGTGGGTCAGCTTCAGGCGCGGGGAATCCGGCAAACCGTCACCCTGAATCCCGTAGCGGAAAACGCCATAGTCACCGGGGTTCTTGTAGCTGTAGCGGGTGACGTCGGCGACGGGGTGGTTGGCGTAGGAGTAGGCGGGGCCGAACCGGTCTTCTTTCGTGTTCAGCTTCATGTACTGGGTGCCGAGGAGGAAGCTGTGCGTGCCCCATTTGCCGAGATCGAGTTTGTAGGTGAGGTCGGCACGCACCTGGTTGCGCAATTCGGTGCGGTTGTCGTCGATCCAATCATAGCGGATGGCCGCCGTGTTGCTGGTGGCGGGCGGGCCGGGCGTGACTTGATGTTCAATGGTGTCGTTCAGCACCAAGCCGTAGAGCCGATCGCCGCGGAAGCTACCGGGTGATCGGTTTTGATAGAGCTGAAACGGCGTCATGTCGAAGAAGGTGCCGTTGGCATTCGCCTGCGTGAGCGCATTACGAAAGTTTTGGGTGGCTCCGCCGAGGTTGATCGTGGCGTTGCTGTAGTAGTTCGCCGGCGAGTCGATGGCGAAGGGCGTCGCCGCCGTACCGCTGTCCTGGATTTGCCGGGAATCAAACTCCGCGCGGGACTGCGCCGCGCCCACCTTGAGGAACATGTTGTCCACGATCTTCTGGGTGACATCGATCACGTTGTTGCGAAACGGACCTTTGAGATAGGTGTCCGGGCCCGACCAGCGGAAGGTGCGCGTGTCGATTTTGCCGAGGGACACGTCGGTCAACCAGCTGGCGGTGCGACTGACGCCGGCGTTGACATTGGCGCGGATGTTCGGAAATCCGTTACCGTTCTGACTTGAGTAGCCGAATTCGTTGTCGAGCACGATGGTCGTGTTCGGAAACGGATTGAAACTGAACACCGGGTCGATCGTGAAGTGCTTGGCCTTGTACCATTCGGTGTAGTCACCGTTTTCCTCGACCGAGCCCATCAGGCGGTAACCGAGTTTCCACGGGCCGGCGCCGAGCGGTCCGGTGAAGTCGAACTCGCCGCGGTAGAGGCCGTTTGAGCCGACGGTCACGCCCACGTAGCTCTTCTCGTGTTGCAGGGGCCGTTTCGGCATGTAGTTGATCACGCCGCCGAAGCTGCCCACGCCGTAGAGCAGCGCGGACGGGCCGCGCAGCACTTCGACGCGGTCGATGTTAATCGCGTCGGCGG
>DAITQE010000045.1:0-10665 GCA_036833235.1 Opitutus sp. | reverse complement strand
GATGGAGTCAGCCGTGCGAACGCGGCGGAAGCCGTCTCGCAACACCTGATCGATCACGAAGCCACGCATTTTGGTGGTGGAATCGCCGACCCGTCGCGTGGCTCCGCGAGGATCGTTGGCGCCGGCGCCCTGGGGATCGCCGTCCACCTCGACGAAGGCATCGGCCTGCGATTCGAGGACGACGCCCGCCGAGTAGCGGAGCGCTTGCCGGAGATCGCGGGCACCGGTGTCGCGGATGAAGTCGCTGGTGATGACCTCGAGGTTGAGCGGGATGTCACGGATCGGCGCGGCGAGGCGCGTGCCGGTGGTGGCGTTGGTGGCTTTGTAGCCCTTGTCCTTCGAAGCATCGACCACGAAGGGGGACAGGACGATCGGCTGGTCCTGGTTGTCGTCGACGGACGGTGCGGCGGCCGGAGCGGGCGCGGTTTGAGCCGCGATCCGAACCGACAAAAGTGCCAGTGTCATCAGGGACACGAACACGTATCGAGTTAGTTTAGGTGTCTTCATGCGGGGTCTATGTTTGTAGTGCCAACGCCCGGCGTCCCTGTGAAGAAGCGAGGGAGACCAGAGTTGGCTATTGACTGAGCTAGGAGCTGAAAACGGAGAGCGCTGGCGGCTGTGAAACCGGCGCTGAGCGCGAGCGAGCGCAGTTCAAGAATCCGGCTTACGCGTGAGGACGCGGGGCGGCATACTTCAGTAACGCTAGCAGCGGGGATCATGGGGCAGTCGGGGTAACCTTGTTTACCGTTAAATTACTTTAGCGTTAAATCCGCCGAGGCAATCTTTTTTTGAACGCTCGTAACAGATCGAATCACTTCAGAATAAGGGCCGCGGATTTTCGCCGTTTCCAAAACAACCTCACCAAACTTATTACCATCCCCCCTCGGCTTTGGCGTTCTGATGGCAGCCGTGAGCGTTTCCAAGTGGACGCCGTTGTTGCATCACGGGACAGTCCTGCAGCCGGGCGCGCTGAGCCCAGTGCTTGTCTCAGAGGAGCGGCCTCACCAAGGTCAGCTGCACTCGCGATACATCGCAGCCCATGCCTCGCTGGATAAGGGGATACCTCCACGAAATCGCCGTCCAGCAAGGCGGCTCAGTTCTTAATGGAATAGTGCCAGCCCGCTCGCGACCGCTGATAGCGCGAAGCGAGGGCTTTGCCGCTACTTCATCCCGAGCATTGCGCGCATCGCCATTTTCATTCCGGCGGGCACCATCCACGCTTGGTGGAGCACGATTTTTTCGCCGCTCGCGGACGTAATCGTAAACCGAAACACGCGAATGGAATCGTCGAGGAACGTGAGCCAGTTCAGCGCCGCATCGTTCGGCGTGAACACGCGGGAGTATCCCACCCAGCGGCCTTTGTTGAATTTGGGATGCAGATCCTCGACCATCAGCTTGGCGGAGTCATCGGAGACGTCTTCCACGATCACCGATTTTGCGGGTTCGGGGCTCTTGTCGGAAAAGGCGAAAAGATAAACGACCTCTTTCTTTTCCCGCACCGGACTTGGCATCAGAGCCGCCTGCACAATCTCGATGTTACCGGATTTCGCCATTTCGGGTCTTCCCTTCACCAACGGGAAATGCAGCCGTTCTCCGGTCGAGATTGTCTTCACGTACGTGTAGCCCCCCGTGGCACAGCCAACGACGAACAGTGCTGCGACCACTGCGCTGAATGCGAGGATCGTCCTGAGCCGTAACAATGCAGTTGAAAGTCGAGAATTGCGGGTTGAAAGCGAGCCGCCGTTGGCTCGATCCAAACGTGAGTGATCTACCGAAGAAGGGTGCATACGAGGTAAAATAAGCCAGCGATTAGCCGCTGGCTCCAGCGATACTTCGAACGCGCTTCCACACGTCAAGGGTTTCGGCCTGCGCACAATCAGGTCAACAGTTCGCATTCAAGCTTCCGACTGCCCGGGCCGGATCGCACGATCGCGCCAAGAGGATCGTCCACAACTGACACTCCTTCGGCGCTCTTGACCGTTTTTACCCCGGCAAGTTGAAGCTGCCAGGGAGCGTCACTTGCCCCAGACAGCGCCGCTTCCACTCGTTTCCCTTTGCGACGGACGGTCAATTTAATCGCATCGGCGCCCTTCAGCGACGCCACCGAACACGTGGCCTTCTGCCCATCGTCGAGTTCGAATACACGGAACGTGACTTCGTCTGCGAAATTGTAATCCGGCCGATCGTCGACTGCACCAAGCGCGACCACTGATCCGGGTCGGGCGAAAAGCGGCAGACTTAAAAAATCATGCGTTGCATGACGCCACGATCCGCCTTCCTGCATCTCGCCGGTCAGCAGGTGCGTCCATCGCCCCGCGGGCAGGTAGTAATCGACTGCGCCATTCTCGGTGAACACCGGCGCGACCAGCAACGAAGCCCCCAACATGTACTGACGATCCAACGTGTCGCACGCGGGATCATTCGGGAATTCCATGATCATCGCGCGCATCATCGGCACTCCGTCGTGGTGAGCCTCCAGCGCGGCCGACCAAAGGTACGGCATCAGCCGGCACTTCAATTTCGTGAATCGTCGGACGACATCACAAGCGGCTTCGTCGTACGCCCACGGCACGCGATAGGTCGAGCTTCCGTGCAGTCGACTGTGCGACGAGAGCAAGCCAAACGCCGCCCATCGTTTATAGATATAGGCCGGCGCCGTGCCTTCGAATCCGCCAATATCATGACTCCAGAACCCGAAGCCGCACAGGCTCAGCGAAAGTCCACCTCGCAGCGATTCCGCCATCGATTCAAACGTCGACCAGCAGTCGCCGCCCCAGTGCGCCGGAAACCGCTGACCCGAAGCATACGCTGACCGCGCAAAGAGGACGGCTTCACCGACGCCGCGTTTCGCCTCGATCGCCCGGAAAACCGTTTCGTTGTAAATGATCGGATAGAAATTGTGCATCTTCACCGGATCAGACCCATCATAATATTTCACATCGTCGACCGGGATGCGCTCGCCGAAGTCGGTCTTGATGGCATCGACCCCCATGTCGAGCAATCGACCGATGTGTCCCGCGAACCACTCGCGGGCAGCAGGGTTGGTGAAATCAATAATGGCCATGCCCGGCTGCCAGAGATCGGTCTGCCAGACGCTCCCATCCGTCCGCTTGATGAAATATCCGTTGGCCGCGCCTTCCGCAAAAAGCCGCGAGCGCTGCCCGATGTAGGAGTTGATCCAAACGCATATCTTGAGGCCCCGAGCATGGAGTCGCTGCAGCATCCCCGCTGGATCCGGGAACACGCGCGGGTCCCACTCGAAATTGCACCAGTCGAATTCCCGCATCCAAAAACAATCGAAATGAAACACGTGCAGCGGCAGATCGCGTTGCTTCATGCCATCGATGAAACTGGTGACGGTCGCCTCGTCGTAGTTTGTCGTGAACGACGTTGAGAGCCACAGCCCGAATGACCAAGCCGGAGGCAGAGCGGGCCGACCCGTCAGCGCGGTGAGCCGCCGCAAAATGTCTTTTGGCGTCGGCCCGTGGATCACGAAGTATTCGAGGCTCTCTCCTTCCTTGGAAAACTGGACGCGACTGACTTTTTCAGAAGCGACTTCAAACGATACCGGCGCAGTTTCGTTAACCAACACCCCGTAGCCGCGATTCGTGAGGTAGAATGGGACGTTTTTGTAGGCCTGATCGCTGGCCGTGCCACCGTCTTTGTTCACACAGTCGACGGTCTGGCCGTTTTTGACGAACGCCGTGAAGCGCTCACCCAAACCGTAAACGCATTCGCCCACCGCGAGCGAAAGTTGCTCGTGCATGAACGCAGCCTGCTCCGTCTGGACGTAGCCGATTCCCCGCGCGCTACTCGTCGTCAGAATGCGACTGTCTGCTTCAAACGAAAGCTCCCAGCCTGTTTTTTTGACCCGCACCATGAGTCCGCCAGACGTCAGGCAAGCCGAGTCTTTATCGTCTGCGATTTTCACGGCTGCATCGGTGGTCGGCACCAAAGGGATTTGCGGGCCGCGCTCGACGGCGCCGGCGAAATGTTCAATTCGTACCCGAACGACGTCAGGCAGAGGAGAGCTCAGCGTCACCGTGAGCAACGGCCCTTGCAGCGTGTCACCGCGATGGCGGATCGCGCGGACCGGCGCGTGAACCACCAGCTGGTTTTGCCCAACAGTAATTGTGTGAGCTTCAGCGGCGTAGTGAGCCGTGACTCCCGTGCGAAGCAGCCATTGGCCGTCGGTGAATTTCATGCAATGAGAACAATATTAAGGCTGAAGAAAAAGTGTCAGTAAGAGCGCCGTACTGCCTATAGAATGGGTTTCTGGTCAGCGCCAAGAACTCGGAAATCGCGCAACGCTGCCCGCGCATCCTTCGGCCAACCCGTGATTGTTACACGCAGGTGGCGCGCTCGCGTGACGGGTACGGCGAAGGTGTGCCGGCCACCCTCAAAATGGTTTTCGCGCTGATCACTCAGAACGCTCCAGCTGGAGCCGTCGGGCGATGTTTCGAGGAGGTACCTGTATCCAGATTCATCGTTCTCCCAAAGCAGCTCAACCGTATCGACGAGACAGTCCCGCTCCAGATCCACGGCAAACCACGGCGCGTGGTCGTTCTCCGCCGCCTGCCAGCGCGTATTGATATCGCCATCCACGCAGCTTTCAGGCTTCGGTACAAAGCCCCATGGCGGCGTGTACGACGAAGACGCCGTCGCAGAGCGTCGCGTCGCGAGCGAAGGGCGAAGACAGCGATCGAGCACGTCAGGGCTGAGTTCCTGCGTCGGCGCGAATTCCGGTGACGCAGCGTAGGCGAGCAGGCTGGCCAACAGTTGCCGCGCCTCGGGTGCCTGCTTGAGGGCGTAGAGGTCGCTCGCCACCACCAGCAAAGATCCGGGCCCAACCCTGGCCTCAAAAATGAGGCCGATCAGGTCGTTGCGCTCCAGATTGTCGATCACCTGCACGATGGGGCGAAAACTGGCCGGAGCGTCTGCGAGGATGATCGGAGCCGAGGCGTGCGCGATCGCCGACCACTGCCTCTCGCTGTGCGACGCAGTGGGAAACTCCGCCAGCGCCGGATGCCCGACATTGCACAGAAGACCCATCGTGCCAGGGGAACTGCTGAACATCGGCCAGCACCAAAAGTCCGTGGCATAAGCGCCACGCACCGTCGAGCCACGATGGTTCTCATCGGGAATCAACACGACGCGCTTTCCATCGGCGAGCAACGACCGAACCCGCTCATCGTACCCACGTACGACCGTCACGTTCGAGGCCACCTTTGCGTCAGGCTGTCTCGGATATACCCACAGCGGCCAACGATTTGAATAGCGATGTCCCGCGCTGGTCACCGTCACCGTCAGATTATATCGGGCGGGCGCAGCGGCGTTTTCGAGCGGGACCTCGACGCGTCCAAGGTTCCGGAGTGCGCCTTGAGTGATGGTGCCGGCCGCCAACTCACCGTGCGCCAGCACACCGCCGGCTTGATCGGCAACCTGCCAGGTCGTCACGGCATCCACCAAATCGGCCGCACCATAATGCGCGACCTGTAGATCGGCGGTGTAGATATCGGCATTCGTCCAGGTATAGCGATCAAAGCGGGCAAGCGGTACGATCGGGCTGCAAAACTCCCGCCATCGTTCCGGAGTAATCAGGCCTTTTGAGTCCATGAACGCATCGAGCATTCCAACGAGTGCGGTGCCCTGCCCGGGATAATCCTGCAGGTCGAGCAGTTGGAATCCGCCCCAGCCTGGTGTCCGAAGCGCCAGTTCAATTTCTTCCTTATACAGACTCGCCGATAGCGCGCCTGAGGCGCGAAAAAAGGCGTCCGCCTGATCGAGCCGGCCGCGCCTGGCCAGCGTATCGCGAAACCGCTCGAGATTGTGCGCCCGAGTAACACCGGTGTACTTCGCGATCTCGGAAAAATTTGGATACACCGTGTATTGCCCCGTCTCATGACCAATCACCGGCATCGACAGGCCGGCCGTGCTAGCCGCGAGATCTACGCGAGTCTGCGCCGGTCCCCACTGCACCACGCCGTCGTAGCCGTCGCCAACATAAAAACTGCCGCGGGCCGGCAACTGCCGTTCGCCGCTGGCCGGTGTGCGGGTTTTGGCCGTCACCCAAAAATCATTGGTCGCCTGCGGGCGCGGATCCCAAAGGACATTGTTACTCCCGTCCGCGTACAAATGCCGGCTGTCGAGGTCGCGCAGATGGGTGACCATCGCGTTCATCATCGCACGGTCGCCGCCGGCCTCGTTCGCCAAGGTCAGCATGACGAACGACGGATTATTTCCGTACGCCCGCAGCATTGCTTCTGCTTCGGGCATCAAAAAATCACGCACGCCCGCATCGAACGTGCCCCAAAACGGCAGCTCCGACTGAAGATAAATCCCGAGGCGATTCGCCGCGATGAACGCGGCTTCCGGCGGCGTCCAGGTGTGACAGCGGATGTGATTGATTCCGTACTCCTGGCACGTGCGGAAATAGGCGAGCCAGCCAGCCACGTCCATCGGAGGATGTCCTGTTAAAGGAAATACGCAGCCGTCATGTTTGCCGCGCAAAAACGTCGTCCGGCCGTTGATCGTGAACTGCGTGCCGTGAGATTTGAACTCCCGCAATCCGACTTCGATCTCCCGATCATCCCGGCCATCTGGGCTCTGCAACGTTACGAGGACTTTATAAAGTGCCGGTGAAAATTCATCCCACAGCTTCGCGTCGGCGCCCAACGGAACGTCAATCCACACCGCGCCGCCGTCTGCATTCGCGATCAGCGGTGCACTGACGGGCGCAACCCGCTGCGGTTTGCCCGGATGATTGAAGCTGTTCGCGAGAATCGTCACTATCCCCTTCGTGGACGCACGGGGCAGTCGTCCCGGAATGATCTCCACGCGGAACCGCCGTTGCGCGACGTCAGGAAACACGCGGACGCTATCGAGCCAGAGGGCCGGCCGGGCGATCAGCTCGATGCGGCCGAGGAGTCCGTTCCAATTTACCTGCGTGTTGTCGCTGTTGAACTGATGAACGTTGGGCGTGAACGGAAGCCGCTGCACGCGATTGTCGACCATCACCGTGATTCGGTGATGCCCCGGCTTGACGAGAGCCGTCAGGTCGTAATTTTGCGGCGCGGTAAAGATGCGTTGCGCGCCGACGAGCGCGTCGTCGAACCACACCTGCGTGTATTTCGTGCGTTCGAGCTGCAGATCGATGCGCTGGCCGGTCCAGCTGGCAGGAATTTCGACGTCGCGCTGATACCACGCCGCTCCCTCGAACTTGTGCACCCGCGTCAGCATGCCGCGTTCGCGAGCGGTATTTTCCGGGCCTTTGCCGCGCGTCTCTGTCGTTCCGGGCAGGAGAATGGAATCCGCAAACTCGATGGCTGGCAGCGCTGCTGGCGGAAACGATGGTTCGGGTGCGCCCATCGCAAACCGCCATTGGCCTGCGAGGGATATCCGTTCCGTGGCGACACTGAGCGTCGTGATCGTCACGAAGGCAGCCATCGCAAGGCACCAAACGGCAGAGGCGGTTCGCACTCCCGCCCGACCACACCGGCCGGAAGCGCCGTTGGGGCGCATCTCCGGGCTGTCGGTTTTGATGTAGGGCCTTCGCTTGCGAAGGCCGCGGTCGTCGCAAGCGACGACCCTACAGGTCCGCCGCCAACCGGCAGATGCGCCCGCGCCGTTGGGAGTCGGGGATTGCTCTCTGCGCTTCTCGCACCTCTTTGCGGTGATTCCGATTTCAGCAATTTTCATCGGTCAGCCCTTCGTCCCCGTCGTCGCAATACCCTGGATGAAGGTTTTCTGCGCAAAGAAAAACAGCACGACGATTGGCAGAATAGTGACGGTGCTCGCCGCCATCAGATAGTGCCACTGCACGCCGCCGTTTTGCGACGAGTAAGCCTGCAGCGCGAGTGACAGCGTGAACGTTTCCTTCCGTGTCAGATAAAGAAACGGTCCGAGAAAATCGTTCCACGCGAAAAGAAAGTGGAACAGGGCGGCGACCGCGATCACGGGTTTGCTCAACGGCAAAACGATGCGCCAAAAAATCCTCCATTCGCTGCTGCCATCGATCCGCGCCGCCTCACTGAGTTCCTCCGGAATTGTCATGAAAAACTGTCGCATGAGGAAAATATTGAACGCGCTGCCGAAAAATGCCGGCACCCACAGCGGCAGCAGTGTTCCCACCCAGTGAAGCTCGCGAAACAAACCGTACAGCGGGACCATCAGAACCGGGAACGGCACCATGAGCGTGGCCAGCGTCAGCGCGAAAAACGCGTCTCTCCCCCGCCACTTCAAACGTGCAAAGCCATACGCGACGATCGCGTTTGAAAGCACCGTTCCGATCACACCGAGAACACAGACGATGACGGTGTTGCCCAAAAATACCCAGAAGCTCACACCGCCGCTGCCGCCTCTGGAATCGGCACTGCCGCCCAAGGCCGCAAGTGCTTCAGGATAGTTGTCCCAGCGAAACTGAATCTTCGCTTCAATCGCGTCAGGCGAAACAATATCCCATTGCGGAACCGTCTCGCGCGAGGCGCCAGACGCCCGCCGCTCGGTCACATGCGTCCAGCCTGGCGGAACCCGATGCGCTCCGCGCAAATTCGCTGCCCGCGCGAGCGCTTGTGCTGGGGTTAGGAATACGCGTTTCCCGGCCTGCTCGCCGGCGACGACGTCCGCTATGATGCCTCCTTGCTTGATCGTGAAATCGACCGTCACTTCCATCCGCCGGCCATTGATCACGGCATAATACCCGCGCGGCAGAAGACGCGGCGGCATCACCATCGTCTGCTCCAGCGGTTTCAAGGACGACGATATCAGCCACACGAATGGCGTCAGGAACATCGCCGACGCCGCGATGAGCAACGTGTAAACCAGGGGACGGGCAAAAGGGTTTCGCGACCTCATGGGCTATTGCACGTCGTTGATCCGATCGCGCGAAAGTCGCGTGGCCAACCAGGTGAGCGTCGCGATGATGATGAACAGCACGTAGGCCATGGCGCTCGCGTAGCCCATCCGCAGATCGTAAAACGCGGTGGCGAACAAATGCATCGTGTAGAACAGAGTTGAACGTGCCGGAAATCCGTCGGTTTCGGTTCCCGTTCCACCGCTCGCGATCGACGACATGATCACCGCCTGCGTAAAAATTTGCATCGCGCCGATCAGGCTCATGATGACGTTGAAGTACACGACCGGAGCCAGCATCGGCAGAGTCACATGTCGAAACCGCTGGAAGCCGCTCGCGCCATCGATCTCGGCCGCTTCGTAAAGCTCGCGCGGCACGTTTTGCAGACCGGCAAGGTAAATCACCATCGCGTTTCCCGTGCCCCACAGGCTCATCAGAATGAGCGCGGGTTTCGCCCAGGTCGGGTCCACGAGCCACGCCGGCGGACTCGCGCCGAACAGGCCGAGAATTGGCGCCAGCGCCCAATTGAGCAGGCCCACCTGGCCGTTCAGAATCCACAGCCATAGCATCGACGCCGCCACGACTGGCACAATGGACGGCAGGTAAAACACGACGCGGAAAAACGGCCGGCCTCGCACATCACAGTTGAGGAGCAACGCGAGCGAGAGCGATACGATCGTGCCGAGCGGAACAGAAAGCGCGGCGAAAAAAAGTGTGTTGCGCAATGACAACCAGAACAGGCTGTCGCTTATCAACTCCTGGTAATTCTCCAGGCCGCACCAGACGGGCGACTTGAGAATCGAGTAGTCGCAGAAACTGTAATACAGCGACGCGAGTACGGGATACGCGGTGAATGCGCCGAGCCCTATGATCCAAGGGCTGACGAAGCCGAGCCCGGCGAACAGTTGGCGACGTTCCCGGCGGGTCATGGCGTGGACGGGTTGGCGGGCACCTGGCCGTGGCGAATCAAACTGCGGAGATGGCGCTGCCAGCTTTTTTCCAGACGCGCCTGAGCTTCGCCGAGAGCCTGCTCGGGCGTTTTCCGCAACAGCCTGATCTCGGCAAAAGCGGCGAGCGTTTCACGCTGGTACTCCGTCCAAATCCCCATGTCCGGGACAAACACGGCATGAGGACTTGCCGACAGCTTGCGGAAGATCGCGATATGAGGATGCGGGTGGTGCTCGGCGAAAAACGGACTCCACTCGCGCAACGCAGAGTTTTTCTCCTGCAGGAAGCACAACAGTTCCATGCCCTGAAGTTCCGCGCGTGACTGAGCGCGGGGATTGTTTGAATTCATGTATTTGATAAACTCCCACGCGGCTTTCGGGTGTTTGGCCCCGCGGGGGATCACTAGCATGTCCGCTTCCGCCAAGGCGAAATCATCGATGCCTGGCACGGCAGTCGGCCATGCTGCGGCAACTCCATAGTCGAGGCCCGGCTTGTACTGGCGAATGTAATTATTGAACCAAACGCCTTGGAAAATCATGGCGACCTTGCCGCTGAAAAAGCCGGACTCGGGCGATGCCCATTGTCCCGCAAATCCGGACGCGAATGATGTGACGGCATCGACGCCGTATTCCTTGCTGTAGTTCGCGACCCATTGCATCGCGGCAATATTGCGCGGGTCGGTCGCCAGCGTAATATGACGTCCGTCAAACAGCTCCCCGCCGAACCATCGACAGAAGACCCATGGCCACCAGCCCGGCTCCTGGGGCAAAAATCCGACTTGCTTCAACGCACCCGTCACGGGATCTCTCCGTGTGAGACGTTTCGAAAACGCATCGAGTTCCGCCACCGTCCGCGGCGGCCGCTCC
>DAITQE010000044.1:0-12169 GCA_036833235.1 Opitutus sp. | reverse complement strand
GCTCGTTGGGTACTGGGCACTCATGACGTTTGTTCCCGTGCCGGGATTTGGCGCCGGGGATTTCGCACACGGACACAATCTGGCCAACTGGATCGATGTGAATTATCTGCCATTCCGTCTCTGGTATGGAGACTATGATCCCGAGGGATTGCTCAGCACGCTGCCGGCGATCGCGTCATGTTTGCTCGGACTATTCGCCGGGCGGTTGGTGTGTGATGATCGCCGCAGTCCAATGGCCAAGGTGACGATGCTGCTCATTGGCGGAGCGGCTCTGATCGGTCTCGGCTATTTGTGGGGTATTCAGTTTCCGGTGATCAAACGCATCTGGACGTCCTCGTTCGTTCTGGTGACCGGTGGCTGGAGTGCGGTGCTGCTCGCGGCGTTTTATTTCGCGATTGAGATCCGTGGCTGGCGCGCGTGGGCGCAGCCTTTCGTCTGGATCGGCACCAACGCGTTGACGATTTACTTCGTGAGTCGGCTGGTGGATTTCAATCATGTCTCCGCGTTTTTCTTTGGCGGCGAGATCGCGGAGTGGCTTAACTCGATCTGGCCGGGGTTGGGTGCGGTCGTGCTTGCCGTGACGGGGATTGCCCTGTGCGTGCTACTGTGTCGCTTCCTCTACGTCCGGAAGATTTTCCTGCGGCTCTGAGGGCGCGGTTCACGCTGCGGCCCAGTGGAGGAGGACGACGAAGACCAGGATGATGGCGCCCGACGTCGCACAGCAGCCGAGGAAACCGATGGTGTCGACCCGGTCCCATTTTGCGAATTCCCACGCGGACTTCGCTCCGAACAGTTTCGTGCGATCGAATCGGTGCGGGTTTCGGCGCGTCTCTTCCATCGCGGCGGCTTCCAATTCGGACGTCGCCCCGATCGGCGTCTTCATCTTTCCGTAGAACTGATCGATCCGTTCGCGCTCGGGTGGGCGCGTCACGAAGCTCACGAGGATCAGCACGACGAACGGGAAGAACCCATCGAACAGGAACTGCGCGGTCTCGCGGCTGGGCGGCGACAGCCGGGCGGGATTCAGTCCCAACCACGAGAGCGCATAGCATTCAAAATTGAACCGGCCACGCCCCTCGAGCGCACTGGCTGGATCGTCGGGCTGGATGCGTACGACCTGCTTGAAATAGACCGGCACGGGGATGCCGCCCGGGCCGTCCATCGTCTGCACGAGGGCAGGCACGCGCGTGACGGCGGCAACGTACTCCGCGCCGAGTGGCGCGACCAGGATGGCAAACGCCGAGAGAGCGACGGAGCACCAGACCGCCGGCACCGTTAGCCGTCGCCAAAAGAACATGAGGATCACCGCGGCGCCGAAGGGAATGTTCACCGTGAGCACGAGCTTCACGAGGGTCTCGACATCGTTCATGGCCTCGGCGGAAACGACTCCGAGCGCGAGTACGCTGAAGATCGTCCAGCGGGCGGCGCGGATCGATTCCTCCTGCGTGGTGTTCGGGCGGAGATGTCGCCAGAAATTACGTACAAACAGCGACGAGATCGCGAGGGCTTTGGCGGCGAGGGTCGACATCGTGCCGGCGAGCACTCCGGCCAGCATGAGTCCGATGAAGCCGGGACCAAGCAGGCGATTGGTCATCACGCCCCACGTGGCATCCGGGTCGGCGAGGCCCCCCACGCCGAAAACGGCGACGGCGATCAATCCGGCAAATGCCCACAGGACGATCATCACGCGTTTCATGTACGCGCCGCTGACCCCGCCGAACCGCGCGGCGAATTCGTTTTTCGCTGAACCATAGATGCCCATGTTGTGACTCAGGCCATGGATCTGGACGAGGCCCGCGAAGAGCACGGAGAAGATGAACAGCGGGGAGCCGCCATCACCACCGAACAGATCGAACATTTCGCGCGGCACCTGTTCACTGAGTTTGCCCCAGCCGCCAATCGCGCTCAGTCCGGTCGGCACAAGCAACACCGAGAACACGATGATGAGAATGCCCTGCAGCGCCTCGTTGAGCGCAGCGGCCGCCATGCCGCCGAGGATCATGTAGGCACCGACGACCACGGCGAACACGACGTAGAACGGGAGAGAAGGCAGCACCGTGATGTAACTGTGCAATTCTCCCCGCGCATGGCTGTCGAGCAGCGTGGCGAGCCGCGGCTTCAATTCGGTTGGAAGCGATCCCGCCGCCGATTTTCGCTCAAGCGATTTCAGCTCCGTGTAACCGTCGACGGACGCCCGATCCGCCGCCGTCCACTCCGTCTCCGGTTTGACCGCAATGGACGACGCGATCGTGTACGCCACGAAGTTGCCGAAGCCCAGCAGCGCGCAAACGACGAACACTTGAAACAACGCGTAGAACCGGCTGAGACCGCGGCTCCCGAGACGGTCCTCGAACATGTCCGCCAGCGTGACCAGCCGCACGCGGCGAAACCACGTGTTCATGAACCAAAAATACGGGTTCATGAACACCGTCTGGAACGCGAACCAGACTCCGGTGACGCCGCGTTGAAACACGAGGCTCGCCGTGCTCACGGCACCCTGCGGCTCCGTGGCGTTGCCAAAGCTGAGGAAGAACTGGTAGAGCTTGCCGAGCTTCCGGCCGGCCAGGAAAAACCCTTCCTCGCTCGCCGACTGATGCGAACTGCGCCACCCGAAATAGATGACGGTGCTCAGATAGGCGATGATGACGACGAGATCGACGAAGTGGAGATAACCAACAGCCATGCGGGGGGAGTGCGGGGAAATGGAAGGCCGACCGAGCGCCGGGCGAGGCCAGACGCTGAGGCGAGAGTGGAGCCGTCGACAAGCGGAAGATGAACCGTCATGAAATCTATTCGTTAGAGCGAGGGCACCTAAAATGGCGGAGTAGGGTGTGGAGGTTTCACAAAGGAACGTGCGATGGATTGCACACGCGCCGCGCAGTTGCCAATCGCGGGATACGCAGCACAACATTTCCGCCATGCCCGGGAAGAAGAACTCCTCACTCGATCGCGTCCTTGGCCGGGTCGACACGCTCGATTCGGTTAGCCTCGCCAATTTGGTCCAACGGCTGGCGCGCGAACGAGGTCTCTTCGAAGACATCTTCAACACGCTGCAGGAGGGAGTGCTGGTCATCAGTGCGGATGGGCGCATCGAATACGCCAACAGCTCCGCGCAAAAATTGATCGGTCTCGGCGACGAGGATCTCTCCGGCCAAACGCTGTGGCGGCTTGTGCCGGGTTTGCGCGCTTCGCTTGAACCCGCGATTGGCGGCGAAGGAGTGTCGGCACTGCCGGTCGTCGCCCGCGAGTTCGAGCTCACTTATCCTGAACCTCGCAGTGTGCGTCTCTACATGGTGCCGTTCCGCGGTGAAGGACGCGGCGCTCCGCGGCGGTTTGCGGTGATTTTGTCCGACATCACGCGTGAAAAACAAACCACCGAGGCCCGGATCGAGAGCGAGCGCACCTCGTCGATTCTGCTCCTCGCGGCAGGCGTGGCCCATGAGCTGGGGAATCCGCTCAACTCGCTGACGATTCATCTGCAACTCATCGAGCGGCGGCTAAAAAAACTGAAGTCAATGCGCGACAAGGACGCGGCGGCCCTGAGTGATTCAATTGCGGTTTGTCAGGAAGAAGTGCGCCGGCTCGATGGCATCATCACCAATTTCCTCGAAGCCATCCGGCCGCGTCCGCCTGATCTGGTCGAAGTGCGACTCCCTGAGATTCTCGACGAAGTCCTACGTTTTCAACAGCGGGAACTGGTTGACCGTGGCATCCACATCGAAGCAGAAACGCCCGCCGATTTGCCGGTGATCATGGCCGACCGCAATCAGTTGAAGCAGGTGTTTTTCAATATCATGAAAAACGCGGTCGATGCGATGCAGCCCGGCGGCCAATTGAGGATCCGATCGCGCGCCGACGACGACAACGTGTACCTGTTGTTTGGTGACACCGGAGCGGGGATTAAACAGGACGATCTGGTCCGGTTGTTTCAGCCGTATCACACGACGAAGCCGGGTGGTCACGGTTTAGGTTTGATGATTGTGCAGCGAATCATGCGCGACCACGGCGGTCAGATTGGCATCGAGAGCAAGGAGGAGGTCGGCACGATCGTGACCCTGCAGTTTCCACGGAAGGATCGCCGCGTGAGGATGCTGCAGTAGGGACGCCGCGGATGGAGCGCACGTGTACATTGTGCGCTCGCCGCGCAACGTAGCTTCGATCCGCTGTAGGTTGCGCGCTTGTCGCGCAACGTAGTGCGGCGAGCGCGCTACCTACCCGGACTGCCGTTTACTCTTTTTGCGTGGTTTTCAGAGTATCCTTCACCTCCAGCACCTGCGTTTCCGTTTTGCCATTACTGCGCAGGACGATGGTAACAGGAATCTCCGCCGCAACCACGCCGAGTTGCGAAACCATGGGGTCCACCTCCGCTTCCTGGCCCGGCGCAATCTGAAGGCTTTCCGGTCGCACGGCGAAATTGCCGAGGTCCGATTTTACGTCGTGGATGAGGACCTCGATCGGGTGCGCAGAAAGGTTGGCGAATTTCATCGCGAGCGTCAGAGGCGGCGCGGACATCTGCGGCTCCCGCATTGGGCGCCCTTGGCCTTCATCGCCTTGATCGCCACCGTATCCGCCCGAAGGTCGTTCCATGCCACCGCCGCCACGTCGGTGACCACCGCCGCTTCTGCGGCTTTCACCGGCTTCGCCTCCCCGCGCTCGCCGTGGCAAGCCGCGCGTCACGGTTGCCTCGACGCGTAAATCGCCGGCGAAGAAAATCGTCTCACCGCGCATGTCCACCGGGTGAGCGGCGGGGCCATCATGCCGACGGTCGTTGGAGTATCGTTCGGGGCTACTGCAGCTTGTGGCAAACAAGCCGGCGACGGCGATGGAGAGCGTAAGCAGAAGATCGGATGGACGAATCATGGATGCAATGAGACGGGAAATGACGAGAAAGGTTGCACGCGGCCAGCGGCTTGGGGATGAAGATTAAATCCGCAACTTCCCCACATCTCCGTCGTCAGGCGAAGCAGACCGATGCTCCTCGAAGGAACAGTCTGCAGCGATCGCACTCGGCGAACTTGTTCGGCGGGCCCAGCGGGGCGAAGAAACCGCCCAACGGACGCTCATTGTCAGTTACCAGCGACGCATCGCGGGGTTTGTTTACGCGATTACCGGACGGAGCGATGCCGTCGAGGATCTTGCCCAGCTGGTTTTCATCAAAATGATTCGGGCGCTGGGGCGTTTGCACGAGACGGCGCAGTTCGAAGCCTGGCTGTTTCGGCTGGCGCGCAACACCTGCATCGATCACTTGCGGCGGCAGAAGCTGCGCCGGATTTTCACGCCGTTTGGCGAGGAGCACGAAAATATCGCGGAGCCGCCGGGTGCGGTGGGTTCCGAGGAACTCGATGCATTGCAACACGCGTTGCAGCAGCTGCCGCCAAAAGATCGCGCACTGCTTGCGCTGGCGCAGGAAGGGCGCAGCCAGCTGGAGATGGCCGAAGCCACCGGCACCAGCGTGATGGCGGTTAAAGCAAGATTGCATCGCGCTCGCGAAAAACTCCGCCAATTTTATCACCGATCACATGAAACCTGAATCCGACGCCTGGCTTGCGCTGCACGAGCACGCGGGCTCTCTGCTCCGCCCCGGCTTTGCCGAGCGGGCGCTGCGCGCCGCCCGGGCGGTGGCGCCTACTTTTTATAGCCAGTGTGTGTTGAGCGCGGCGACCGCGATGGTCTGCCTGCTCGTGATTTTCTTCGTGCACGCTCGCATCACGGCGGACGAGACGGCTCGCAACCTTGCAGGTTGGCAGGAGATCGCGGCCGAAACCGAACAGCTCAGTTTGCTGCAATGAAGCAACGCGTTCTCATCGCGTGTTTGACGATTCTCGTTTTGGGCGCCGGTTATCTCGCGGGCGTTTGGACCGAGCGGAATTCGTGCAAGGTCCCGTCGCCACCGAAACTGCTCGGCGAATTGTCCACGGCCAAACCGGCTCCATCGGCGGCGAAGCCCGCACCCGTGCCGAAAGCGGCCGAACTGGCTGCGAAGATCGCAAAATTGCGGCCTCAAATTGAATCGTTTCGTGAGCGCATGCTGCAGATTGACCGGGAAATGGATCGCGACATCGAGACGATCCTCCGTCCTGATCAGGAAGTGGTTTTTCGCGCGTTGGTTAAAAAATACGCCGATCTGCGCGCGAAAAAAGATGCGGCGGCTTCCAACTCGAAGACGCCCTTGACGGCTGATGAAATCACCCGGCTGCAACACGAGCCTCTGCAAAAAATGCTCGCGATCATTGTCGTGCCAATGCGACTTGGATGGACGACCCACGATCTGAAGTTGGACAAGGCGCAACAGGAAAAACTCCGCGAAATTTTGCGCGTACGACGCGACAAGTTCATCGCGCTCGTGGACTCGTCGCCGCCCCCAAGCCTGACCCTGAGCGAGCTCGCGCCCGTCGCGCAACGCCTCGGAGAACCGGCGAAATAAGACTTGGGCAGCGGCTCACGAATCCGCTCGTGCGACGGTGGCAATCGGCAGCACCAAATCTCTTGTTTCCTCGCGATCGCCGAGACGCATTCTGATTTTAACCGCAATCCGCTTTGATGTTGCCTCGCGCGGGAGGAGCCTGGAGCTCGTTTGCATGGTCTGGCCCGGAGCCAGTTTTAGTCGCTGCATGCCGGCGCTAAGATCAGCGCGATCAGAGCTTACTTCCACCACCTCCAAATCGATAGCCTCAGGAGAGCGATTCTCGAGCCGCACTTGCAGATTGCCTGAGCGTACCTTCGGTGTGGTTATGCCCGGCTCGGCCGAATCAGATTGGAAGAAAGCGCTGCTGGATCCGGTGTGCGGAGGAGGCGGGGGCGAGACGTAAACCTGTACCAGCACTTTTCCATCGAAGAATTCTCTGCTTGATTTCTGTACGAACGAGCGGAAGGGGCGACCTGCCTGTTCGCCGAAGGAAGGCTTGGCGGAACGACGTCCGAACCCGACGTCGAGAGCAATAGCAGTGACCAGTGGCACGATCAGGCACAGCGCGAGAACCGCTCCGGGAATTACTCCACGCGGCAGACGTAAACTTGGTTCGCGCATTGTGGAGGGATGACGTGGGTGATGAAAAGCAGTTACAGATGAATTCTTGAAGCGGACTGGACCAATGAATGGTCGCTCCAGACCGGTGAGGACTGGATGTGTGCCCGGAGTTTTGTGTTGGAATCGTAACTTATAGGCCGCCAGCTTGCTGGCGCGATTGAAGCGCGAGCAAGCTCGCGGCTTACGACGCAACGAATGGGTTATCAAAACGAAAGCCCGTGGGATGTGTGCCCGGAGTTTTTTATTTCCCATTGACCCGGCTTTGACCGGCCCCTGACTGCTAGTCCTATGGTGCCGAGCGTTTTGATCGTGGATGACGAGAAGCACACCCGCGAAGGGCTGCAGCAAGCGTTGGGCGAAAACTACGACGTTACTGTGGCGGCTAATGCAGACGAGGCATTCAATCTAATGGATTCGCAGCCATTCGACGTCATTTTAACCGACCTGCGGATGCCAGGAAAGTCCGGGCTGAAGGTGATCGACAAAGCTCTGGCGCTGGGAAATCGGCCGGCGGTGTTGATGATGACGGCCTACGGCAACATCGAGACGGCGGTCGAGGCAATGAAGCGCGGCGCAGTCGATTTTCTCACGAAGCCGGTGAACATCGAACGGCTGGAAGTGTTGATCCAGCGCGCGCTGAAAACGAAGACGCTTGAGATCGAGGTGAAGCAACTCCACGAGCGACTCGATGAAAAATTCAGCTTCGAGGGCATCATTGGAAATTCCCCGAAACTTCAGGAAGTGATTGACCGGGTTCGGCTGGTCGCGCCCTCGCGCGCGACCATTTTGGTCGAAGGAGAATCCGGCACAGGCAAGGAGCTGGTCGCCCAGGCGATTCACCAATCGAGCCCGCGATCGCGCGGTCCGTTCATCGCGGTGCATTGCGCGGCGTTGTCGGAAAGCCTGCTGGAAAGTGAACTTTTTGGACACGAGCGTGGATCGTTTACGGGCGCGACGGAGCGGCGCGTGGGGCGCTTTGAATCATCCGATGGCGGGACGCTCTTCCTCGACGAAATCGGCGAAATCTCACCCTCGACGCAGGTGAAGCTGCTGCGGTTTCTCGAAACGAAATCGATTGAACGCGTCGGTGGTTCGAAGCCCATCGAACTGGACGTGCGCTTGGTGGCCGCGACGAACCGGACGCTAGAGCAACTGGTTCGTGAAGGGAAATTCCGCGAGGATCTGTTTTTCCGGCTGAACGTCGTGCGCATCACGATGCCTCCGTTGCGGGATCGCACGGAGGATATTCCCGTGCTGCTGGCGCACTTCATCAAAATATTCTCCGACGAGAATGGCGTTCCAGCGCTCACGATCGAGCCGGGTGCGCTGGCGACGTTGCAGAGTTATCCGTGGCCGGGGAACATCCGCGAACTGCGGAATTTTTGTGAGAACGCGGTGGTGCTGCGACGCGGCGGGAGTCTGACCGAATACGATCTGGAGCCGAAGTATCGCGGAGGAGCGATGACGGGCGAAAGCAGCGCGCCTGATCGGCCGTCGTCGTCGGCAGGACCGAATCCCAGTTCGCTCTCGATCGAAGAAAACGAAAAGCGACTACTGCGGGAAGCGTTGATCAAGTCGCGCGGGAACCGCACCAAAGCCGCCGAGTTCATGGGCATCAGCCGGCGCACCTTGCACCGCAAAATCTCGCAATGGCCGGAACTCGACGTGACGGACTGACCGGTTAGGACTGAATGGCGGGGATCGGACGCCGGTCGCGCCGCTCGTGTCGCGGGTTTTAAACCGAAGGTTTTTCTACCAGCGGACTGGGAACGAGTGACTGCTGCTTCTTTGCCGCGTAGCGGAACTTTCGTCCGATCGCGATCAGGCGGCTTTCCATGGCCCAATAAGAAAATCCCGCCACCAACAGCACGCCGACGAAGCTGACCGATGCGATCAGCAACCCTTGCGCGCCAACCTCGTGTCGAGGAGGTCCGCCCGTGAACGCGATGAAAAACAGATTATAGATGAGCTGATGAAAAAGATAGACGCCGTAGGAAATGGCGCCGACAGCGCACAGGAACCGACCGCGCAACAAAGCCGTCCATCCGGTGCCCAACGCGCTGAGCACCAGCCAGAGGAAGCCGCTCCAAAACATCGTGATGAGGGTGACCTGAAAAACGCCGAGGCGGACGTGCATCAACATGAGAGCCATGCCCGCGCCGCCAACAATTAACAAGGCGAGCGCCGCAACGCGCCCGCGCCAATCGCGGAAGAGCGCCTGCCGCCGGGAAAAGGCCCACGCCAGAATCGTCCCCGCGAAGAGCGCCTCGATGGCACCCGGCATGAGAAACGGACTGTAGGCCAAAGGTGCCACGGCCCGAAAAATCGGACCGGTCGCGGCCATGAGAATGAACGCAGCGAGATGTGCACGCGGCGGGACTATCCAGATCAAAAGCGGAAGAAAAAGATAGAACTGTTCTTCCAATGCGACGGACCAGGTGATGCTCAGCGGGGCTGCGCCCCATTGTCCACTGGCCGCCATCGGGAAGTTTTGAATGAGCAGCCAATAGTTCCAGCTTGGGATCTCACTGTTGGCGAAGATGGGGCTTGCTCCCAATAGCGACGTCCGGCCAAGGGTGAAGAACAGGGCGAGCAGGCCGAAATAGAGAGGGAGAATCCGAAGCGCGCGACGCGTATAGAATACGGAAAAATAGTTCGAGTCAGTCCTATGCTGGAGCAACACGCCTCCGATTAGAAAGCCCGACAAAACAAAAAACAGATAGACGCCGGTCCACGCGAGTCCGCTGAACGTCCGGAGCCAGAACAACCAGCCGGACGTGGCCGGCATCCACATGAGGAACACGTGCGCGTAAACGACTAGCAATGCGGCGAGCCCACGTACTCCATCGAGTTCGACCCAGCGTTCGGCGGCAGAAGGACGTCGTGATCGCACGCCTAGTTTTATTGACGATACATGGCGAAACAAGCTGCCCGCTGCGTTCGGATGCGCAGATCAGGGAAACGCTGATGGAGGGGGTACTGCCGTTTCTTCAGGCGATTTTATGCGAGCTCGTTTTGCGGAACAGTAGCCGCATGCGGCTCTCCTTGTAGCCGGCCTCGCTGAGGCCGGACCCGTTCAGCGACCGGGTCACCGACCAGGGCTACAAACGGGTTCGCGGTGTCTGGGACAAGCTCTACCTAAACGCGACCTGATTAGGCGTTCGCGCTGTCGGTCGGCACGTGTGACACTGGACGTACCCCCATAAGCGCTAACATAGCGCCGAAATCCACTCGCTCACGCTCGTAGCTACGAGCGTGAGCGAGTGGAAATCTGCGTTAAGTTAGCGCACATGGGACGTACCCCTCCGTTTCGAGCTCATGAAGCATCCTTTTTTTATCTCGGAGCGACCGCTCGTGTTTGCCCATCGCGGCGGTGGTGCGCTGGCACCGGAGAATACGTTGGCTGCTTTCGACAATGGGCTCGCACTCGGTGCCGACGGTCTCGAACTCGACGTCCATCTCTCGCGCGATGGCGCGGTGATGGTTCATCACGACCGTCTGCTGGATCGCACGACGAATCTGCACGGACCCATCGGTCAACGCACGGCGGCGGAACTCGCGCAGGCGGACGCAGGCTGGCACTTTCGTCGCGGTGACCAGTACCCATTTCGTGGACGCGGTATTAGTGTGCCAACCTTGGCCGAAGTGCTGGCGCGGTATCGCGGAATTAGGATCATCGTCGAGCTGAAAACCGGCAGCGCGGAATTGGCTCGAGCGGTGGTGGCTGCCATCCGCGCCGCCGATGCCGTTGAGCGTGTATGCGTCGGATCATTCGATGGACGCGGGTTGCGCCTCGTCCGCGCTCTGGAGCCCGCGATCGCCACGAGCGCGGCTCGCATCGAAGTCGTGTGGGCCTTGATTAAGGTGTGGTGCCGGCGCCCGCTCACCCACCATCCGGTTGACGGCTTTCAGGTGCCGGAGCGATCGGGCCATACCCGCGTTGTTTCACTCGCATTAGTGAACGCGGCTCATCGCGCGGGGCTCGGCGTTCAAGTTTGGACCGTCGACCGGCCTGAAGACGCTCTGCGGCTGCTCGAGTACGGGGTGGACGCTCTGATCACCGATCGTCCCGACGTCATCGTACCGATCTGCCGGCGGGCCGGTGCTTCAGCGGTTCGAAAAATGGACGCATAGTTCGCGGAAAGGTCGTGACGTTGCGTCCCGCTCCGTGATCGTTCGCCGCTAGACCATGGATGCGTTCAGCCTCGATGATTGGAAAACCTGGCAGCAACAAGGCTGCACGCGACTTCCTGCCGTGCAGGTGATTCGCGGCGCATCGCGTCCGGCCTCTTGGGAAGCGTTCGCGAAAACCGGGGCAATGGTGGTGCTCGAAAGCGCGCAGGCCGGACGGTACACATATCTCTGTGATCGCCCAAAACACGTGATCACTGGCACGGCGGAACAGGCGGAAATTTGGAATGCAGATTTATCCACGCGACTTCGCTGTTTGACAGGCTCGCCGCTCGATGTGCTTCGGTCAGTTTTGTCGGAGACGAAAACGCCGCTTATGCCCGGTTGGCCGGCAATGATGGGCGGGCTTATCGGCGTACTCGGGTATGATCTCGTTCACACTTGGGAAAAACTCCCGCGGCTGGCCCTGCGCGCGTCAACCGTGCCGCTTTATGCGATGATCGAGCCGGAAGAACTTTTTGTTTACGACGAACTCGAATGTGTGCTCCGGATCGTCGTTTGGTCTGACGTCGTCGCCGGCGGCAGCCGGCTGGCAGAGCAGTTTATCAGCGCACAGGAAATGCTGAACGTTGCGGAGCAGCGGTGGCGTGAGTGCAGCGCGGCGGAAATAACCCCGCGGAAAGATTACGGTCAGGCTGACCCTGCTACGGCGTCGCCACCGCCGGAGCCGTCGTTCAGGCCGGAGAGTTTTCAGACCGCAGTTCAGCGCGCGTTGGATTACATCGCAGCGGGTGACACCTACCAAGTTAATCTGTCGCTTCGCACGAGTCGTTTAACGACGCTCCCGCCGGAGGCCATTTACGACGCGCTGCGCCAGGTGAATCCTTCGCCCTACATGGGCCTCTTGCGCTTGCCGAGTTTTGCATTGGTGTGCGGATCTCCGGAACTGCTGGTGAAACTCGCGGACGGCGTCGTGAGTTCGCGACCGATCGCAGGCACACGCCCACGCGG
>DAITQE010000043.1:0-12191 GCA_036833235.1 Opitutus sp. | reverse complement strand
CCCCCCACCCATGTCAACGTTCCTGCGCGTCCTTGTATTCACCATCTCCGTTAGTTTTTGCCCGACTCCAGGCCGGGCCCAACCGGCAGCAGTGGCGCCCGCGTCTGCACCGGCGGCACCCGCTCGACCCACCTTCCCAGGTCAGCCCAGCCCGGAGGAACGACAACGCCTCCAGAAACTCAGCAATGAAGATCATGCCGACATGATGGCCCAGCTGGGCATAATCGCGCTGCGTCCGGGCGCGAATGGGAGCTCCGCACCCGGCACGCCCAACCCGGCGAACTACGATCCGGCCAAGGCGAACCCGTATCCGGACTATCCCGACGCATTGGTTCTCAAGGATGGCACGAAGGTTACATCGCCCGAGATGTGGTGGCAGCTCCGCCGGCCGGAAATCGTGGAAGATTTCGAACGAGAGGTGATCGGTCGTGTGCCGAAAAGCGTGCCGAACGTGAAATGGGAAATCACGCAGACTGTTAAAACCGCGATCGGCGATATTCCGGTCGTAGCCCAACAGGTGATCGGCCACGTGGACAACGCGGCGTATCCAGAACTTACAGTCGACATCAAGATGGCCTTGGTCAGGCCGGCTAACGTCAAGACACCTGTTCCAGTGCTCATGATGTTCGGCTCGGGCAACCTGCCCGGCGTCGATCCACGATGGCCGGTTTGGGCCGGGCCGGAGCCCGTTGATCCTCCTTCGACCCAGCAGCTCGTTACTGCAGGGTGGGGCTACGTTTCAATCAGCGCGTCGAGCATTCAAGCCGACAACGGTGCCGGCCTGACCAAAGGAATCATCGGTCTCACCAACAAAGGACAGCGGCGCAAGCCCGACGATTGGGGTGCGCTACGCGCCTGGGCGTGGGGGGCGGCGCGCGGCCTCGATTTCCTCGAGACTCAGCCAGCCGTGGACGCGAAGCGCATCGGCATCGAAGGCGTATCGCGTTATGGGAAAGCGGCGCTCGTGGCGATGGCGTTTGAGCCGCGGTTCGCGGTTGTGTTGGTTGGCTCGTCAGGCGAAGGCGGAGCAAAACCGCATCGACGAAATTTCGGCGAAGGGGTCGAGAACCTTACCAGCTCCGGTGAGTATCACTGGATGGCGGGCAACTTCCTGAAGTACGGCGCGGCGGAATCATCCTTCGGTAGCAAGAACGCGAGTGATATCCCCGTCGACTCGCACGAACTCATCGCCTTGTGCGCGCCGCGACCGACGTTCATCAGCTACGGGCTTCCCGCAAAGGGAGACGCCAATTGGCTCGATCAACAAGGCAGCTACATGGCAACCGTAGCCGCAGGGCCAGTCTTCCGTTTGCTCGGCGCCCGCGATCTCGGTGAAAAAGAAGATTACCGAACCGCGAAAATGCCGGCCCACAATACGGGGTTGCTCGACGGAGAACTCGCGTGGCGCCAGCACGACGGCGGCCACGAAGATCGTTCAAACATGAAGTATTTCATCGTTTGGGCGAACAGAGAACTCCATCGCGTGCGTCCAAAACCGACGAGCACGCCATAGCCCGAAGATTTGCACCGGAATCAACCAAGGCCTGGATCACAGCGCGGCGCCGTCGCAACCGAACAAATCTGGAAGGATATTGGAACGCTAATAAGCGCTGATCGGCTAATCCAAATCAGCGGAGATTAGTGTCAGAAAAAGCAACGATCCTCGGGGCAAGCCCCGAGGCATTTTCAAATCCCCGATGCACTTCAGAATGCAGACTGGGTCCGGTTGCTTCGTCTGACTATTTCTCTAACCTCATTTTCTGACCACCGATCTGAGGCTATGAGGCCAAGGCCTTTTGTTTTGGAATCCTAACGTAGGCCGCCAGCTTGCTGGCGCGATTGAAGCGCGAGCAAGCTCGCGGCTACGACGCAACGGATTGCGCAATCAAAAGCGAAAAGGCCAGCGTCAACCCCCGCCGACCGGTTCCGTTCACTCGTGAGTTCAGCCGCCCCGCGCGCCCGATCCGAACCACGGCGCGGGGGGTATCATTGCCAGTAGCCATCGACAAAGGCGAAGCCGTTGCCACGGTTTTCCCAATGAGCGGCAACATACGAATGCGCATTCGGTGGAGGTATTTCCCAGTGCCCCACTGCCCACGTGTAGCGGTAGCCGTCGTATGACCAGTAACCGGGAATCCAGAGCGCGTTGGGCGAAGGTGCCGCAGGAATCACCTGCTGACCGGGTGGTGGCCCAGGAGGCTGTGGCGGCGGTGATTGGTCCGAATAATAAACCGGCGGACGGCTCGAAGCGCCGTAAACGGTGCCTTGTTGATTATCGACGCTGTTGCCGATCGTGCCGCCAGCAACGGCACCCGCGGCGGCGCCAATCGCCGCGCCGGCGAGCGCGTTGCCGCCGCCGCTGTTGTTGCCAATGATCGCTCCAGCGAGCGCGCCGAGGGCGCCCCCGGTTACAGCGCCTTGTTGTGTGTTGGGTCCGGTGCCCACGCAACCGGTAAGGAGCGCGCAAAGCGTCAGAGCTGGCAGGAGTAATGTTTGCGTTTTCATGGTGAGGTTGAGGTGCGATTCACGTTTTGAGATTGGGAGTTAAATCAGCGCCGCCCGTGAAAGCCGCCGTGATTATATCCCCCGTGGCCGTGAAAGCCCAAGCCAATGCTCAATGACACCGGCGGGTACCAATACCACGGATCATAATAACCGAAGGAGTCGTAATAAACGCGAGGGGCGGGCGCATAAACGACGCGCGGCCGCTCGGCCGCGATCACTGCGGGGTTTGCGTTTGCCACCGCCGCCGCCGGAAGCGGCAGGTAGGCCACGACATTGGTTTGTCCGTTCGCGGTTTGGTACGTGACGACGATTTGCGAATCGGTCTGCTCGATTTTCGTTACCGTCACACCTTGAGCGGCGGCGGCGTTGGTGAGTTCTTGGGCGGAGGGCAAACGCGGCACATAAAGGGTCTGGTTTGGCGTCGCCTGCGCAACTGTAGGAGCAGAGATGGGAGCCGGAGTCGGGGCGCTCGACGGATTCGCTTGAGCGAACATTCCGGGCATGAAACCGCTGCCCGCGAGAATGACGGCGGTGATGAATTTGGTTTTCATAATGTTGATCTCTTAGACGTCTAAACCCGACCTAAGTATCCACGTTTTATTTTGGGCAAGCTCTAGGGACAGCGGTACTTGAGATTGGCGGTAAGAACTAGCCGATGGCTGAGACTCTGAAGCTGAGAGTCTGAAAGTCCGCGCTTTGCGCCATAAACTCGCATTTTTCAACAGAGGGACGATCTCGATGTGGATCGATTTTTGTTCGAGCGCGAGGACCTGCCGTCTTCGGTGGATTATTTCTTCCAACCGCTCTATCCCTATCGACCTCATGAAAAAAGTCCCCGCCTTCGCTTTTTAATCTCTGCGTTCTTCGTTCTCTCAATTCCGGCGAGAACGATTAAGAGAACGAGAACGAAGCGATCCGAGCTGCGCAGCCGCTTTTTTTGGGCGTAGTCTCGAAAAAGGCCGCATTACTATTCCTTAAAATTCTAGCGAGGCGCAGGCTCAGACTAGAGATCAGTAGTCAAAAAAATTGGGTCAGAAAAATGAAAGCCGGTTTCAAGTGATTTCTCTGTCAGTTCTTTTTTCCGAAATTTTCCTGCCTTCATTTTTCCGACCATGTCTTTTCCGATCTGGAAACTTGACCTGTTCACAACACGTTTTGCCGTTCAAGGACTCTAGCGCGCCGCGCAGATTTTCCAATGCAGGGTTGGCCGCAAAAAGGCGCAAAATTTCAAAGGTTGTATCGGGAGTCTCCATCGCGCCTATAGGCGCACGGGCGACTTGAGCCGGAGCCTTGGTATTTTGCGCCTTTTTCTGGAAACAATTCCGAGGGTCGGAGCTTTGATTGTGCAGCTCGCATTGATCGTCCGCGGTATTCGAAATGACCCGACGGTCGCGGGAAGAGGTGCGAGTTAGCAGCGATTGCGCCGCGGACGCTCACGCTGGTTTCGTCCGCACGCTTCTCGCGCGACACCGCCGCGGCCGCCACGTTCCATGTGTGAGCTCCCGCGAAGACGCAGATCCTCGTAGCCGCTAGCGTGAGCGAGTGAGTCTCAGGTCTGGACTCTCCGCTCTCAGCTAGAGAGCGCTTCTTCCCGCGAGAGAGCGTCGCTCGTGAGAGCGCAGATCCGCTCGACGAGTTTGTCCGTCGAGGTGATCTGCTTCATTACCACCTCAGAGGCGTCCGGTGCTCTCACTTATGCACGAAAAAATCACTCAACCGTACGTCGGCTTCTGCGGCCAACCGTCGGGCGCGTCTTCCCAATCTTCCTGTCGTCCGAAAGGTGTGGTATCGAGCAAACTGTACGAATCGGTGAGCGATTCCACTCCGCGGGCGTAGGCGGAGTAGGTGTGGTGAACGACATCATCGTCCGTGCGAAAGAAGACGCTTAGTCCGTGCGCTTCGCCTTCGGGTTCGTTTCCCGGCTGATGTGCGAGCAGTTCTGCTTTGGTGCGATAGTTGTATTCCACCGGCGCAACTTTTTTGTCGAGGGTCACGTGGAAGTCGTAGTTGAAGTCGCTGCCGAACGAGGAGAACCATGGCCGGTTCCAGTCCCGCTGTTTTTTGTAGGCTTCGAGTTTGGCGAGCGGCGCGCGCGAGCTGAGGGCGAACGTCGTATCGCGTTGGGCCAGCATCGAAAGATCGCCCAACGCATCGACGTACCCCGTGCAGCCGGGGCAACCTTTGTCCCACGCCGGATCAAACATGAAGTGATAAACGATGAGCTGGTGGCGTCCCTCGAAAAGATCACCCAGGCTTTTCTGTCCCTCGGGGGTGTCGAAGAGGTAGTTCTTCTCGAGTCGAACCATGGGCAATCGCCGGCGCTCGGCGGCGACGCGGTCGTAGTGTTTCGTCAATTCCTTCTCGTGAGCAAGGAGCGGCCGCCGGGCGGCCAGCCACTCGGCGCGGGAAACAATAGGAGGATGCGGGAGTGTGGTTGTTTTCATATGGTCGATCTTTGACCGCAAAGTGGTCAATGAATAGACGAACGAAGTGCGCCGATTTGGACATGCGTCCAGTATCTTTTGTTTTTTGGGCTGATCTCTTGCTTCTCCGGCTCCACGCTTCCCGCCGCCATGCGCCTTCATCACCTCAAAGCCTATGCGCTCTTGCTTCCGCACACCACCGTCGTGAAACAGTGGGGTGAGTGCCTCGTCTTCAAAGTCGCGGGCAAGATGTTTCTCATCATCGCTCTCGACGCCGAGACAATCGATGGCGTCGTGTTCAAGTGCACCCCCGACGAGTTCGACGAGCTGACCGACATCGACGGTGTCATGCAGGCGCCCTACTGTGCCAAGCGCCTCTGGGTGCGCGTCGCCGATCTTGACGCGCTCCCCGCCGCGGAACTCGAACGCCGCATCCGCCGCAGCTACGATCTCGTCGTCGAGAAGCTCACAAAAAAAATTCGCGCCGAACTCGGATTGTGAATACGAGCGAACTCTATGGTTCATCCTGATGTCATGGCCGAGGGTGTCTTTTTTCAGCCTGCAGCGAATTCCGACGTAAGCAGCCTGTCGGTGCCAAACGTCCGATTCCATGCAGACGTGTGGCCTAAAACGAACGTCCAAATTCAAAGGCCGACAGGCTGCTGGCCGCACGAAAACGAAAACCCGGTTGCAGCATGATAAGAGTGAGGAACCTTTGGGACATGAACCCGGCAGTATCTACCCCAAAATTCAGCATCGAAGCCGACGACGCAGCACGCGTCATCGAAATGCGGATGAGCGGAAAACTCACGCGAGCCGACTACGACGAATTGCTTCCACAACTAGAAAAACTCTTGGGCTCCTGGCCGAAGGTGAACTTCCTTCTGGTGCTGCACGATTTTCATGGTTGGGAGGCGGGCGCCGCCTGGGCGGAGCT
Organism: Opitutus sp.; assembly: GCA_036833235.1. Taxonomy (GTDB): domain Bacteria; phylum Verrucomicrobiota; class Verrucomicrobiia; order Opitutales; family Opitutaceae; genus Opitutus. The sequence continues at coordinate 6,326 of DAITQE010000043.1, read as the reverse complement.
CAAGTTCGATATTCGAAATTGGAAACGCTTTGGTCGCATCGCCGTTGTTGGCGAATCCGCGCAGGAACGCTGGGGCACCTGGCTTTCCGGCCTGCTGGCGCCGGAGCCCGTGCGTTTCTTCGTTCCCGCCGACGAGGCCGTCGCGCACGCTTGGGTCCGCAAGCGGCCAGTCGAAAAAACTTGAGACAAGCTCAGGCAGGTAGTCAGAAAAATTGAGGCAGAAAAATAATCAGAGGAAGCACTCGAAACCGGCTTTCATTTTTCTGCCCCTATTTTTCTGCCTGTGTTTTGTTCGAATTCGAAAACCCTGGTCGCCTTCGGCGCCGGAGCCGGGTAAACTTGACCTCTTCGCAGCGTGTTTGGGTGTTCAAGGACTCTAAATGGATCGCCACGCCATCGTTGCTCGGCCTCGCGAACCACGAATTGAGATCCCTGCGAACTGTCCGTTGAGTGACGTTGGTCACCCTTTGGGTCGCTGACGCGTCTGGCTGCTTCACACCCATGAAAAAATGTATTCCCCTCTCCCTTGTCCTCTGGCTGGCCGCGCCCGCGCTTCTCACCGCGGCTGCCGCTACACCACCCTCGCCCACCGGAACTGAGCCGCCCACCTCGTGGATCGATCCTGATACGGGCCATCGGGTGATCCGACTGACGCGCGAGCCGGGTTCCGCCAGCTTATACTTCAACGAAAACGGCTACACGCCGGATGGGAATCGAATGATTTATACAACGCGCAACGGCATTTCGTTGCTCGATCTCACCACCCACGAAACCCGCGCGGTCGTGAAAGGAAAAGTTCGCGCGATCATCATGGGACACAAGACCCCGACCGTCTATTATCTAAAACCCGAGGAAAACGCGCTGTATTCAACCAACGTTGACACCGGCGAAACGCGCAAGATCGCCGATCTGCCCAAGCGTGGTGGCATCGCCGCCATCAACGCCGACGAAACGTTCGCAGCCGGAACTTACCTCGAAGGCGACGGGGCTGACTATGGCGGACGGCGCGAGGGACAGAGTCATCCGCTCGACCAGCCGATGAACAAAGGCCAGATGATGGCTCGACGACTCGCCGCAAAATTGCCGCTGGTTCTTTTCACGGTTGAGATCGCGACCGGAAAGTTGAATCCGATTTTGCACAGCACCGATTGGGTCAACCATCTCCTCTTCTCCCCCACTGACCCGTCGCTCTTGATGTATTGTCACGAAGGTCCGTGGCACAAGGTGGACCGTATCTGGACAATCCATACCGATGGTTCGCAGAAGACGCTTATTCACAAACGCTCGATGGCCATGGAAATTGCGGGGCATGAATTCTGGGGCGCGGATGGGAAAACGGTTTGGTACGATCTGCAGACGCCGAAAGGCCAGGTCTTTTTCCTCGCTGGCTACGCTCTCGAAACTGGCAAACGCACCTGGTACCACCTCGAGCGAAATGAGTGGTCGATTCACTTTAACGTGAGCCGCGACGGCACGCTTTTCTGCGGCGATGGCGGGGACAAGGGTCAGGTCGCGAAGGCGCCGGATGGGCAATGGATTTATCTTTTCCGACCCGAACTGATGCGAGTCGACCCAGAGGACAGCGCGGGGTTGGTTCGCCCAGGCGTGCTCCGCTCCGAACGGCTGGTGAACATGGCCAAACACAACTACAAGCTGGAGCCGAACGTCAGTTTCACGCCCGACCAGAAGCTGGTGATCTTCCGCTCGAATATGTTTGGACCCACCTACGTCTTCGGCGTCGAAGTGGCGAAAGCCACAGCGTCCGTGATGAACAAATGAGACGGTTCATATTTCGGAAAACGGGAGTACTTTGGGCCTCATCCACAGCTCGCAGCTGCGAGCGCGAACGGGTTGTAGGTTCGTCCCCCGCTCATCCGCCGTGTCGACGTTTGTTGTAGGTAGCGTGCTCGTCGCGCTACGTCCGCGTCGCGGGCTCGTTGCGCGGCGAGCGCGCAACCTACAGTTCATTCCGGCATTCGCTGAGTTTTCACCCCGTCTGTCATGCTCGCAGCGACCGTAATCATCGAGAATACGTAATCGCGCTGCCCGTCCCCTCACCCATCGCGCGCCGCGAAGGCCAAGGAATCAATCTCACGGAATTCGCAGCACGCTACCAATCACGAGGCTGTGCTCGTCGCGCAGCACATTGCGGTTCGCAGCGAGAATTTCAGGCCAACGGTTCGATACGCCATAATATTGGCGCGAAATCTTCCCGAGCGTGTCACCCGGAAGAACGACGTGGGTCCGCGGCGCGGGTGGCGGAGTGACGGGTGTCGTGGTCGCGGCGACCGCCTGCGCTGTGCCGGGACGCAACGGTGACCGAAGTCGAAGGGCGATTGGCGCAACGGCACCGTCGGGCGAAACGGACGCCACTGTGGGAACTGGAGGCGGATTCGCGCGGGCGACGTTTGCAGCCGGAGGCGCGCTCGCAAGTGTGGTCTTCAGCCGCGTGTTTTCCTCCATGAGAGCTCGATTGGAATTCTCGAGGTCGCCCGCCTTGCGTTCGGCGGCGGCTATCTGTGCGTGGAGCACTTCGAGGTCCGCTGACGGAGCGAGGCTCGTCTGCGTCTTCAGTTGAGAATTTTCCGCAGCGAGTCTGGCAATTTCAACTTGGGCTTCGCCGAGCCGCTGGTGTTCGGCTTCCACTTGCGCGGCGGTGGCGGTGTCAGTGTCGGCTTGGGAGCGCAGGGTTTTGGCCGCGTCGCTGGCGGCGGCGAGCTGGGTCTCGAGAGCGGCCTTATCAGCGGCTAATTTTCCCGCGTTCGCCTTCAAAACTTCGTTCTCGCCCTGAAGCATGGTGTAACTGCGCAGCGCCGTCGCCAGCCTGGCGTCGGTTTCAGTCTGGGATTCTTTATTGAGCGTAGCCAGTTGGGCGCGCACCTCCGCCGCTTCCTTGCGCGCGGCTTCCAGAGCCGCCTCCTGGGCGTCGTTCGCGCTACTCAGGGCGGAGAGTTTTTCCCGCGCGCGAGCGAGATCGCGCTGCGCGGCGGCAAGTTCTCCCGCCGAGCCCGTCGAAGATGCAACGGCGGCCTGCAGTTTTGTGTTAGCCGCCGCCAATTCGTCGCCTCGGGTTCGGGCTTCGGCAAGCGCAGCTTGGGTTTTTGCATGAGCCTCGCGCTCCTTCTCCAAGTCCGCTTGCGCGACGGCGAGCCCGCCGGCCTGGGTTCGCGAGGACTCCATCGCGGTCTGCGCCTCTTTCAATTGGGCACGCAACGGAGTGAGCTGGTCGGCGAATTCCTTGCGGGCCGATTCAGCAGCCGCGAGTTTCTGGCGCGACTCGGCGGTCTCCTGACAGGCCGCTGCGAGGTCAGCGGTCGCGGCCGCCAGTTTACGCTCGAGCAGGTCCGCATTGGGGCCGGCGCCAGCCGCAGCGGTCTTGGCCGAGGCAAGCTGGTTAACGAGAGATTTCTTCTCGGCGGCGAATTGGTCACGCGTCGACTTTAGCGACCGCGTCTCGGCGCGAAGCGAGGCGAGTTGTTCTTCCGCCGCCTTGCTGGCAATGGCTGCCTGCGAAAGTTGCGCCGCAAGGATTTCCTTTTCGGCGGTGAGGCGTGTGACCGAGTTATCGGCTGCAGACTTTTCCGCGGCGAGCGACGCCCGCGCTGATTCGGCGGCGGCGAGATGGCTCTGCAGCGCAGCCGCTTGGGCTTGCAACTCGCCGAGCTGCGCCCTCGTTTTCTCGGCCGAAGCCTGCGCTTCAGCTCCGGAGCTGGCCGCAGCGGTCGCAGCCGCGAGTCGCTGATTGAGCGTGGCAATTTCCTTGGTCTGCGATTCGGCGTCCGCGACCGCCGTGGCACGAGCGGCGTCCGCAGCATCGCGGGCAGCGGCGAGCTTCGCCTGTTCGGCTGCGGCTGCCGCCAGGCTGGTTTCAAATTTTGTCTTTTCCTCTGCGACTGAGGCCGCGAGCGCTTTGGCCTGTTCGGCGTCCCTCCGGGCGGCGTCGAGTTCGGTGGCCAGCTCCTTCGCGCGGTCTCCGGACTGGGCCCGTTCCGCAAGGGCGGCCTCGAGCGACTGTGATTTCGCCGTGAGAGCAGCAACTTGGGCGGACGCTTCTTTAGCCGCGAGCTCGGCGCGGTGCAGAGCGTCACCATTGGCGACGGCCTTGGCGCGGTCGGCCAGGGCGGCGTCACGTTCCGTCGTCAGGCGGGTGTTCTTGGCAGTTAATGCGGTGAGGGACGCTTCCGCCGCAGATTTTTCTGCGGCGTTCGCAGCGGCGGCGGACCTCCCGCTTTCGGCTTCTTTTTGTGCTGCCTCCACGGCTGCGGTGAGCTTCGCGATATCCGCCGCGTTGGTCGGCTTTGCGGTCTCATCCTGACGTTTGGCAAGGGCTGCGGTCTGCTCCGCGAGGCGGGCCTGGCTTTCGTTGAACAAAGCCTGCGCGATGCCCAGGTCTTTCTTCAACTGGTTGTTTTCTTTCCACGCAAGCGCGAGTTCGTCGCTGAGCTGGTGTCGGTCGCTGCGCAGAGTCGCGATTTCGGCGGCGCTGTCCTCGGGGGCTTCACTGATCGCGCTGGGTTCCGCGGCCGGTGCGGCCGGCGGTGGTGTCAGTGGCGCGGATACGATGGCGAGCGGGGCCGTTGCGTTGGATGCGGGGTTGCCGGCACTGACTTTTGGTGCGGGGCTGCGGGCAGAGGCCCGGGTCTTGGCGTTGGCTGCGAGCGCGGCGCGGTAACCCTCGAGCCGCTTTCGTCCCTCGACGAGTTGGGTGTCCGAGATGGTGCCAAGAACAGTGTTGAGCGTTTTGCTCGTGGATCCGTTTTCCGACGCGAGCGTAAGCCAAACGAACGCCTCTGCCAGATCGGCGGGAACCTGCTGACCCTGAACATAAGCAAGGCCGAGGTTGTACTGTGCGACGGCGTTTCCTTTTTCAGCCTGAGCCCGCAGGGAAACAATTTCAGCAGGTTCGGCCGCGACGAGACCACTGAACTTCACGGTTAAAAACAGCAGCACGACGGTGCGGGCGAGCGGAAGCATGGCGAACAACCGCTACGAGCTTTTGCCTCCTACTCAATACGCGAATCCGATCCGATGCGTCGTCGGCATCCGCACCCTGGCCGGAACCACATCAATCATCGGATTTTTACAAGGGAAGAATCCGGGAAAAATCGGGTCGGCGATTGGTTGTCGGCGTAGTCACTCCAGCGACCGCACGTAAGCCGTCAGGGCCGCGATGTCGGCAGCACCGTGTTTCTTCGCGAACGTGGGCATCTCACCCTTGATGCCACGCGTGATGATGTTCGCAATGTAGCGATCGCTCACCTGCACGTCGTGCAAGTCCGGACCTTCGTCACCTCGGGCATCTGCGCCATGACAGTGCGCGCAACTGTCGAGAAACAAGGAACGTCCGCGCGCCACGAGCGCTGGCGAAGTCGGCGTCGGCGCTTCGAACCAGCTTTCCTCCGTCGGTTGTTGGTGCGAATGGCGCCGCGCCTCGTCTCGAAGCACGCGCGCCGTCGCGAACGCTGATGACAATGCGATGCCTGCCGCGAGCGCGGCGAAACCGACCGCTTTGACCTGGAGATGAATTCTCACGGCATTAACGGGAAACCATCATCTCGCCGCCCCAGTAACCTGCCGCTGCGATGAGTCCGCCCGCGATCACCACGCCAACCAGATATCCCCCAAACACCCGGCGTGTCGCACGCCGTCCGACGAGCACGCGCCAGGTCGCAAGCGCCACCAGCAGCGCAAACGCCGGCCACACGAACATGTGATGCATCCGGAGCGCGCCGTGTCCGAGCACGCTGCCCTTCGTCATTAGTAAACCGGAGAAAACCGCCGGCACGCTCCCGAGTGCTCCGCCGATCATTGTCCAGTAGCCCGCCGCGTGCAGGTCTCGCACAATCGGCCGGCCCGCGAGTCCGAAGCCGGCCGCATCGAGCGCACCCGAACACAGCGTGAGAGCGAACGGAAAATGGGTGCTCGCGCCGTGCGCTTTGGCCCAAAACGTCGCGTCCATGTTGCACTCAGTTTGACGCCAGCGTCGAGTCGACGATGGCAAGCGTGGGGTGATTTTCCACGTAACTCACCGTCGTGAGTCCGAGAAATGAGCGGAGCTTCGTTGCCTCGACCATCATTGGTCCGGGCTTCGGGGCGGTGCCAGGCTCAGGCTGCGGAAACGCAGTCGAGCGTGCCGTGTGGAAGGTCATGTTGCCCTCGATCTTTTGCAGCGCCTGATGGATATGGCCGTTGAGCACAGTGACCGAACCGAAGCGTTTCATCAGCGCGAGAGCTTTCGCGCCGTCGTCAGTGCCCCAGCCCCATTTTGGATAAACCATCCATAACGGCACGTGAGCAAAAACCACCAGCGGGGTGTCCGCCGAAAG
>DAITQE010000042.1:0-12216 GCA_036833235.1 Opitutus sp. | reverse complement strand
CGCAGGAAGTGCTCGGAACGCTCTCGTCGCGGGTGCGTTTGGCCGATTTTTTCAAGGACCACCTTGGCGGCCCGTTCGATCTGATTTACGAGCGTACTTTTCTGTGCTCGTTGCCGCCGGACTGCTGGCCTGACTACGCCGCGCGGGTAGGCGAGTTGTTAAAGCCCGGCGGACGGCTCGTCGGCATTTTTGCCTACGGCGAGGAATCAGAACCGCCGCCGTTTCCGCTTACCGAGGTTCGAGCCAAATCCCTCTTTGGCTTGGGATTCGATTTGGTCGAAGATTTGGCCATCGCGGACGAAGAGTCGCTGCCTCTGTTTGCGGGCATGGAGCGGTGGCAGGTTTGGTGCCGAAAATAGCACGATCAATCTTTCGCAGGCGGCCTGTTTCTCCCTCCGGCTCGGGAATAACTCCGCAGAAAGGAAGTCAAACATGCAGGAGAGCGATCGCCTTACGCGATCATGCAAGAAGCGAAGTGGCATCCTTATGACACCGAGGCATTCGTCGCCGATCCGGACGGCTATGCGTGAGCGTTGATTTCACGCGGCGAATGAACGAAGCCTTTGGAATAAACCAGTCGCAGCGCAGTCTAAACGAAGGTTTTCGCTGTGCGAAAACCTAAACTTTGAGATGAATCACGAAGCATCAGAGGCATCCGAGCAGTCGTCCGTGGCAGACGACATAAATCGTTTCGACAAGCTCAAGGCACGGAGTCGACCGAAGGGCTCAAGAGCCCAAGCCTGAGGGGGAGGCTGGCGGAAAGTGAGTCGCGGAAAACCAGCCTCACTATCTTGGCTTTTACAGTCGCGCCCGTCGTGGTCGCGATGTTGAAGGCGCCGCGTGCCCGCTTCGTGAAAACACGGCTAGCGCGCGAACTCGGCGCGGAGCCGGCGGCGGTGGTGTATCGACGCCTGGTCGAGCATCAAATGGCGGCGATTCCGACCGACTGGCCCGTTGAAATACATTACGCGCCAGCCGATGCTCCGGCCGAGATGCAGGAATGGCTTGGTTCACAGTATGCCTACTTTCCGCAACAGGGCGACGATCTCGGTGAGCGACTGATTCACGCGATCGCGGACGTGTTTACCCGCGGCGCGATCGGCGTAATTGTGATCGGCGGCGATTGTCCCGGTCTGGACGAACCATGTCTGCGTGCGGCGTGGAGCGCGCTTGATTCTGCCGATGTGGTGCTCGGGCCTGCACTGGACGGCGGCTACTATTTGATCGGGCTGCGGCGTCCGGCGCCGCATCTTTTCCGCGGAATTCCGTGGAGCTCGTCGGCTGTGTTCGAAGCGACGACGGAACGCGTGCGGCAAGCTGGGTTGTCGCTGGTGCTGCTCTCGGCAAAGGAAGACGTCGATGACTTGGCGAGCTGGCGACGACTGCACGCCATCCTTCCAACCGAATAAATGAAGACAGTTTTTAACCGCTAATCTCCGCTAATTAGGACTCAGAACCTCCGTGTACTCTGTGACGCCATGCCTTGGTCGATTGGGGTATGATTTATTTGCGTTAGGCTCATCATGAGCCACCAACGACTTTGCGTCATTAGGCCAGCGTTCAACGAAGCGTCCCTGATTGGACGAACGCTCGGACGAGTCAGAACTGTGCTGCCAAACGCGGACATCATCGTGGTGGACGGCGGCAGCACCGATGGAACCGTTGCGATCGCAATTCAATCAGGCGCGATGGTGATCGATGCTCCGCGAGGGCGCGGCATTCAGTGTCACGCCGGTGCGATTCGAGCGACGACGGAATGGCTCCTGTTCCTCCATGCCGACACGTTGCTCCCGCTCGAAGCGAAGGATGTGTTTCTTGCGGTATCTCGCCGGCGCACCGCCATTCGAGCTGGCGGCGCGCTACCATGCTCGATCCACGCGACGGCCGGCGATCGAACCCGTGTGAGAAAGAAGTGAACGTTCCATGAGCTGCGACTGTGATCCACTAAAGGCGCTGATTCTATGCACGGGTAACTCGGCGCGTTCCATCCTTGGTGAATATCTGCTGCGCACGTTTGGCGGAGATTTCAAGCGTGCGCGGGGTTCGCCCGGCCCGGCATCGCGACCGTCCGAGCTGGGTGTTGCGTTGCGGCTAGATTTCGGAGCGAGTAAAGGTGAGTCAGAATACCGAGCGGCGGTCCCAAAAACAGCGGCACAATCACGAGCGGGAAACGGCTGATGTTGGTCGTCTGTGTAAGCACCGCGGCTGCGACGGCGACGACCAGATCGAGAATGCCGAACCAATTCCATCGGACCGCCCAGGCGCGCGCGCTGGGATGGTTGCGCGCGACGGCCCGTGCGACGAACGGTGCCGCAAGGCCCGTGAGCACATCCCCGATTCCGGCGGGCAGGGCAAAGCCCGCGGGCAGCGCGCCCGCCGCGAGGAACGGCCACAAGAACATCACGCCGATCACACGGTAGGTTTGCACACCGATCAGCCACGCCGGCGGCGTCGCGGCGTTGAGCGTGCGCACGGTCTTCGAGCCGAAGATCACGACGAGACCGAGGGTTACCATCGCGGCCATTTCGAGCAACAGCTCCGGCCGCTGCACCACGCGCTGCGTGACGCCTTGCGCGATCGGCGGCGGCTCGGGCACGACGATGGGCTCGCGCACGGCGAGCACTGCCCAGCCGAACCAGACGGCGAGCAGCGCCGCGCCAAGCAGTGGCGCAGCGAATTGCGTGAATGGCGCGAGCGCGGTGCGGCGCGCCGCCAGCGCGAGCATGCAGGCTTGCGCCGCGATCATCAGCGCGCCGACGGCAACGATCAGAACCGACGTGAAGTGAAGCAGGTCGGGCGAGAGAAGAATGGATGTATTCATGGGTTTTATGAGTTACTTGCTTTGTACAAGTCACACACCTGCGAAGCCACTTGTCTTTTGCAAGCGATAAGTTTTGTTTCCCTGCATGGCCAAGTCCTCCCGCTCCAGAGCTGTTTCCATTGAGCGTCGCTCGTCGTGCCCCGTCGCATGCTCGCTCGACCTGCTTGGCGACCGCTGGACGTTGCTCGTCGTTCGCGATCTCTTTCGAGGGCTGACGCGTTACGGCGAGTTCCTCGCGAGTCCGGAGGGTATCCCGACGAATATCCTCGCGGATCGTTTGGAACGGCTCGAACAGGCCCGGATGATCAAGAGTGAGCCATATCAGTTAAACCCGCCGCGTTATGCCTACACGCTGACACCGAAGGGCTCCGATCTGAAGCCGGTGCTCGGCGCGCTAGCGGGCTGGGCGATGCGTCACGTACCGCGGGTGCAACCTGACAAGGAACTCGCCGCGTTGCTGAGCGGCTGAACGAGTAGAGATTCTGCGAATTGCGTCGCGGCATCGCGGCAGTCATTCGCGGAGATTCCAATTGCCACCAGCGGAGAGCTGCCCTGTCGCCACGCGCCCGTCGCGTGATTGATTTGCGTCATCCGTCGCTTACGCGGCGCAGCAGCTCAATTTCCGCACCTCTTTCCCGAACGAGAGCGCGGCGAGTTTGATGCCGTCGCTCAACGTGAGATACGGATGAAACGCTCCGGCAATGTCGCGCACCGTGATGCCGTGGCGGATCGCGAGGGCGACTGCCATCAGCAACTCCGAACCTTCCGGCGCGAGGATTCGCGCGCCGAGCAAACGATCGGTTGCCCGGTCGCGGATGAGTTGGATAAAGCCGCGCGTGTCGCGGGCCGCCAGCGCACGCGGCACTTCGGAAAGACATGCGACGCCTCCGCCGGGTCTTGCGTAGATTCGTGAAGCGTTCCAAAAATTCTGCGTTTCGTGTGTTTCATGGGGCACAAAAAATACCTTCGGTTGCGGCTGCGCCGCGACATGATCCATGCCTTGGTTGATTTGGTCTGCGAAATATTCGGGCTAAGGCGTATGCGGATAAGAAACGGTTTTATTTGGCGAGGTGCTCATCGGTGTTCGGCGCGAGCGAGTGAGCGATCGCTTTGCGTGGAGGCAAAGGGTGGCCGGTTGTGCCGCCCACGTCCTCTCGCGCTGAGTGTCGTCGGGATGCTTTTGCTCGCAGCTTTCGGCGGATGCTTCCGACGGGTACCGGCGCCTGTCCCGCGAAGACTGGTGGAGCAGGCGGTCGAGCAAAGCTCGGCAACGTGCGTCAAATGCCATGCAGAAATCCATGCGGCGTGGCTGCCGACGGATCACGCGAATGCGAACCGACCAATCGATCCGCAGCGTGATCGCGCCGCCTTCACCGTGGCGCACGTCATCGCCGATGGCGGTTCGCGACTGGAACTCGCCTGGCACGAGGGGCATCCTGTTTTGACCGACACCCGAAGCGGCGACGCGCCACAGCAGCACGTCCCCGAGTTTATCCTCGGCTCGAAACCGCTCTGGCAGCCGCTCGTGCCTGCTCCCGGTGGCCGCTGGCAGCCGACCGATATGGCGTTCGATCCGGCCCGGCGGGAATGGTTCAACGTCTTTGGCCAGGAAGACCGCCTCCCTGGGGAGTGGGGCCACTGGACCGGCCGCGGCATGAATTGGAATTCGATGTGCGCCCAATGTCACATGACGGGTTATCAAAAGAATTACGATGTCGCCACTGACAGCTACAAGTCGAGCTGGGTCGAGCACGGCGTCGGCTGCATTCAGTGCCACGGTCCGATGCCGGCCGGCCACGATCGTCTGACGCCGGGCACGCGTCGCGAACCAACGGCTCCAGCGCCAGCGCCATTTCACGGCGACCGTAATCGAATGATGGAGACGTGCGCGCCTTGCCACGCGCGCAACGAGCCGCTCACGGCGAGCTTTCAACCGGGCGATGATTACTACGATCACTATCGCGTCACGCTCCCCGTGGATCCGGGGGTGTTTTATCCGGACGGCCAGCAACGCGACGAGGATTTCAACTGGACCTCCGTGCTGCTGAGTCGGATGGGCCATGCCGGTGTGACGTGCCTCGATTGCCACGACCCCCACAGTACGAAAACGATTCTGCCGGTCTCCAATAATGCCCTCTGCCTTCAGTGCCATGCCGCCCCCGGCCGCGTGATGATCAGTGGCGTTCGAGCTGTGCCGATCGACCCGCTGGCCCACTCTCATCACCAAAACGAAAGCACCGGAAATTCCTGTGTGGCCTGCCACATGCCAACCAAAACTTACATGCAGCGGGCGCCGCGGCACGACCATGGTTGGCTCCGGCCGGACCCGCTGATGACGAAGGAGCTGGGTATTCCGAATTCCTGCACCAGCTGTCATGCTGACCAGACGGTCGACTGGGCCATCGAAAAAACCGACGCTTGGTATGGAGCGAAAATGGATTCGCACCAGCGCGCCCGCACCCGCGCCGTGGCCGCGACTCAAGCCCATGAACCGTCCGCGCTCGCTTCGTTGCTCGTTGTACTCAAGGACGAAAACGTTCCGGCGTGGCGCGCGACGATTCTCGAGCTGGCCGGAGCCTACAATTCGATTTCGCCGAAAGTGGCAGAAGTTGCGCGCGATTCGCTGACAGCCCGAGATCCGCTGGAGCGTGCCGCCGCTGCGCACCTACTCGGACAAAACAGTGACACGGCCGGTCTGCTGAGACCGTTATTACGCGATCCCAAGAGGCTGGTGCGGCTCGAAGCGGAATGGGCGCTATCTCCGACCCTGGCGGACGGCTCTCCGGAACGCGCGGAGCTCGACGCCTATTTGTCGCTGTCGCTCGATCAGCCCGCCGGTCGCATGCGTTTGGGCGAAGATTTGGCGAATCGGGGCAAACTCGCTGACGCAGAGCGCGAGATGCAGCTCGCCGCGAAGTGGGATCCTCATTCGGCGGCTATTTTCGATTCGCTCGCCTACGTGCTCGACGCCCGCGATCAACCGCGTGAAGCCGCCGCCCAGTTTCTTCACGCAGCGCAATTGAATCCGAACGATGCGCAACCGGCTTTCCGCGCTGCGCTCGATTTCGCAAGAGCGGAACGGTTGGGCGACGCGGAAGCGGCGTTGCGGCTGGCCATTCAGCGCGACCCAAATCTGGCGCGAGCGTGGTACAATCTCGGCTTGCTGCTCGCGCAGACGAAGCGGTTGCCGGAAGCCGTCGATGCGCTCAAAAGGGCCGAATCACTGGCGCCTGACTCGCCGGACTATCCGTACGCGCTGGCGACAGTCCTGGTCCGCATGGGTGACCGCGAAGGCGCAATCGCAGCCGCTCGTCGCACGCTCGTGATCGATCCGAACAATGCGAACGCGCACGCGTTTCTCGGATCTCAGTTGTCGGAACCCAAGCCGTGACGGGAACGCAAAGAAGAATTGGCCATGAGATGAGCGAACCTGAGTGGTATACGAATTCCGGGATTTAGGTTTAGAGAAAAGGCGCGGTGGAACCGCTCTATTTGAGGGTTGCTGGTCCGTCGAGCAGTTCGATGAGATAAGGCGCGGGGAGCCAACCTTTCGCCGGGAAAAGAGGCGCGAGTTCGCCAGACGCGAGACTGTTTTCCCTTACTTCGTATAAATCGATTGGTGGTGGCAGATCCAAATTACGCATCAAAATGGGATAACCGGTTCGCTCACGGTGATAGGTTTTGACCGCCGCAGTCGTCCACGCCGGAATCTCGGGCCGCGCGGCGAAATAGGTGACCCGCGTGGAAGTTTTTGAGCGACCGAGTATTTCTCCGAGATCCCCGTGCCCATCGAGCCACTCGGCGAGGGCAGGGAGGTAGTCGGCATCGCGGCTCCGAAGGTCGTTGCGGGCGGCCAGCCGTAAAGCCACCGTGCTGGCGATCGTGCGCAACTCAGCGATCGTCGCTCCGCGGAGCGTCGCCAGCGCAGGTTGCCGCCACCAAGGCGAGATCAGGAAGGCGGGGTCGTTCAGACATTCCAACGCGAGCGCCCGGACCACGCCGCCCGTTTGATCGGGCTGCCCTTGATTAAGGCGCGCCAGGGCGAGCCCAAAATAAACACCGCCCTTATCCGGCACGAGATGGGCCGCGGTGTTAAAATGAGCTTCAGCGGCCCTCGGATCGCGGACGACGAGTAGCCAGCCCAAGTTGAAGTGGGCAATTTCCTGGTCCGGATTTTTTTTAAGCGATTCGCGAAGCAACGTAATCGCCTCGTCGAGTTGCGCAGATTGGCCGGGTTTCGCCGCGAGCGTGAGTGCGCGCACATTCATTTCCGGCGTTGGATCCGGGCGTCCAAGGAGTGCAATTGCTCCCAGTGCCAACAGGCCGGCAGCGGTGAGCACGCGACGCTGACGCGGCGACGCGGGCACCTTCAACGGCTTGGCTAACAGAGCCGCCAGGACTGCGATCGAAAATGTGAATACAGGCACATCCAACTGATAATCGGTCAGCGCGAAGGCGCCGTATCCGGCAAGCGCCAACGCGGCGGCGGATCGCGCCGGAAGAGGGAGTTCGCCGACCTTCGAGCGTCGGACGCCGACTGCCGCCATCGCCGCGAGTAGCAGCAATATGGCGGCCGTTCCGAAACCGATGATCCCGAGATCGGCCAGGAGCTGCACTGGCGTACTGTGAAGCTGATACGCGTCTTCGACGCCGCCATCGAGCTGTGCGCGAAATTTGGGAAACGCGAGCGGAGTTGAACCGGGGCCCCAGCCGAGCAGCGGCCGTGCACGAGTCATGAGCAGGCCACCTTTGGCCATCGCGGTGCGCTGCACGTTGCTGAGATTCGGTGCGGTCGCGAAGCTGGTTTGGAAAACCAATGCGCGGGTTCGCGGATGAGCGTACGCCAAAGCCACGCCCGCCGCGATGATGGCAATGAAGGCGAGAAGAAGTTCGCGCCGGCTTAGCCGCGCCTGCCAGAGCGCCGCGATTCCCATGGCAGCGATGCCAATGAAGCCACCTCGGCTGGCACTCGTGAAGAGCATCACGAGCGGCAGCAGTGCGATCGCGGCCCAGCCGGCTCGCGCTCTCCCGCGTTTGCTGAGCGCAAGCAGCGCCGGCCACGGGAAAGCGAGCAGCGCGAGCCCCGCGGTGTAGTTGGAGTGGCCGAGGGGATGCGCGTTGCGGCCTTGCAGGCGCGCGGCGAATTCGTGCAGCGAATGGATCTGGTTGAGGTCGTAAACGAACCATTGGCCAATGCATGTCAGGGAGATCGCCGCTGACGCCAACCCGGCGACGAGTAACAGCCGTCGAGAGTGGCTCGCCAGATCATGAGCGAGCCAGTCGTGGACGAGCAGAAACGCCGCAACGCCGGCGAGCGGCATACACGCGGCGAGAACGCTGACGCCGCGATACGGGCTTGATGCGGCGGATGCGATCACCGCGATGCTGAAGAGCATGAGGGCGATTTTCCATGGTCTGCCCGGCAGCCAAAGACGATCACGACTGCTGAGCGCGCGGAACAGCAGCGCGACGATCGGGGTGATTTGAATGAACCAAAAAATCGCGGTCCATGGGGTTGCGTACATGCGCGTCGCGCCACGATCGACGAGCGTCAGAACGGCAAGACCGGCGAGTGCGCCGAAGGTCAGGGTACGGTTGACAAGATTGGCGAATACAGGGCGCGTTGGACGCATGCGGTGACGCGATCAGAACGAGATGGCTTACGAGCAGCAAGCCTGCCGGGCGGCTAGCAATTTCGCGGGGTGAGGGCACCCCGCCAACAGTGCTGCTGAATTACGATGCTGCGTCGGTCCACTTGCTCACGCTCGCGGCTACCTGCTGCTGAGAGCGACGGGGCTGAGACCTGCCCGACACAATCGGGCGCGGGGCTTGACGGGCGTGTGACTGAGTGGGCAGGCTGCGCGCGATGTCGTCCGAAACTGCGCCGATCAAGAAGAAACTGCCGCTGCTGAAGCTGGCGATTGCTGCGCTCGTGCTCGTGGGAGCGGCGCTGTTGCTGCTGCGCGGCGTGGATGTGTGGGGGCTGGTTGAAAAAGTGCTGGCGGTTGTTCGCAGCGCTGGTCCCGTGGTGTTTTTTCTCGCGATGGCCATTCTTCCCGCTGTCGGGGTGCCGGCATCACCGTTTACACTGACGGCAGGGTCGGTCTTTGGACCGAGACTGGGCATGCCGCTCGTCGTGATTCTTTGCGTGGCGGCCATCATGGCGAACGTGGTTCTGACCTATTTCCTTGCCCGACGCGCACTGCGACCGCTCCTCGAGAAATTAATGGCCCGGCTCGGCTACAAGCTTCCCGAGGTACCGCCCGAGGACCTGACGGACTTGGCCATCATTGTTCGGGTCACTCCAGGTTCACCGTTTCCGGTTCAAAACTACTTGCTCGGCTTGGCACGTGTCCCCTTTGGCCGCTACCTGCTCGTCTCGTTTATCGTGCAGGCAATTTATACGCCTGCGTTCGTTTTGTTTGGCGATGCACTGCTGCACGGCAAAGGTAAGATGGCGATGCTCGCGGGCAGCCTGCTTGTTATCGCGATCGTTGTGACGCACTGGGTGCGGAAGCACTACGGTAAAAAGAAGAAGGCGGTGGCGGTGAAAGCTGGGAGCTGAGAGGGGAGAGTTAGTGAACATGAGTGGTTAAACGAATTGCGGAATTTAGGGTGAACCCCGATTTGTTTTGGTTATGAACTCGTTCGAAGGATCGTTGTTCGCCGAAGCCGATGACCGCGTGGAATCGGTGACGGCTTTTACCCGTCGGCTGAAGACATTGCTGGAACGCGGCATGCGGCCGGGCTGGGTTCGCGGAGAGGTATCCAATTTACGAGCGCAGGGCAGTGGGCATTTTTATTTCGGTTTAAAAGACGCGGGCGCATCGCTGAGCGCGGTGCTGTTTCGCGGAGACGCGGCACGGCAGAGCGTGAAATTGCGCGATGGGCAGCAGATCGTCGTTTACGGCGAAGTCAGCGTTTACGAAGCGCGCGGCCAGTATCAGTTTATCGTTCGTGCGATCATCGAAGATGGCGAAGGCCGGCTGCGCCGGCAATTCGATGCGTTGAAGCAGCGTTTAACGGAGGAAGGACTTTTTGCGGCGGAACGGAAGCGGCTCATTCCGGAAATGCCGCGCACCATCGGTTTTATTACTTCGCCGACGGGCGCAGCGGTGCAGGATTTTCTGCGCATTCTAAAACGCCGTGAATGGCGGGGCCGCGTGATCGTGTTGCCGGCCAAGGTGCAGGGAGAAGGCGCTGCCGCGGAGCTGGTCGCGATGCTGGAGCTGGCGGGCTCTCTGAGGAAGGGGTCAAACCCTAACGTTTGTTGTAAACCACAAACATTAGGGTTTGACCCCTTCATCAGAGAGGACCCCTTCCTCAGAGAGCCGTTGTTTGATCTGCTGGTGATCGGTCGCGGCGGCGGGAGCTTGGAGGACTTGTGGGCTTTCAACGAGGAACCGCTGGTGCGTGCGGTTGCGGCATGTCCGTTGCCCGTCATCTCTGCGGTTGGGCACGAGATTGATTTTACGCTATGCGATTTCGCGGCGGATGCGCGGGCTGAGACGCCCAGCGCCGCGGCGGAGTTGATCTCGAGCCATTTCGTCGCGTCCGCGGAACGGGCAGCTCAGGCGAGCGCCGCCATGCTGTCGGCGGGTGCGGTTGTGCTCGAGCGGCTGGATGCCCGCGTGGCACATGCCCGATCGCGACTGCGGCTGCTGTCGCCGTCTGCGCAGATTGAGCAAGGTTTTCTGCGCTTGGATGATTTCGCGGGACGGCTCGGTTCCGCATTGCGTGAAAGTTTGCAAATGCGACGGCAACGGCTGTCGGACGCACGGGCGCTGCTTGCTCAACGTTCGCCGGAACGACGCGTGCAAATGGAATCCCACCGGCTGCTTGCGCTGTGGAAGCGACTGCAAGGCGTGAGCCCGGCCTCAGTGCTGAACCGCGGGTTTGTTATCATGCGCGACGAACAGGGACGAGCGGTACCACGGAAAAAAGGCGTTCTGGCGGGGCAAAAGTTATTGGCGGAGTTTGGCGATGGGACGTTGGAGGTTTTGGCGGCGCAGAAATCTCGAGAAGGCAGCTGAGAGTCGAGGGTCTAGAGCTGAGAACCAGTTGTCGGAGCGTGTCGGAGCGGCCGAGGGCAGGCGCGCTCCCAGCGGGCGTGTAGACGGGCTCGCTGGGCCTGGTCTGGCATTCGACCTCGGCCGGGGCAGCGACCCCAGCTAGGGCGCATCCCCGAGTTGCCGGTGATTCGAGGTGGCATGGGCATCATGCCCATGTCTGCGGATCTTCCCGAACCCACGGGCAGCCTGCCCGTGGAGGGCGCGAAGCGCCGTCGGATCATGGGCTGGAAGCCCATGCCACCCGCAACCCACGGGCGGGACGCCACGTCAAGCCGCCGACAACCCGGAGATGTGGCGCCTGGATCGGCTTCAAGCGGTGGACCGCCTCGACGACCGAAGCCGGCACGGTTATCTTACAACCGATAGGGAAGCGGGAATTGCGCGGTGAGCGTGGCGACGCGTTTCTTGGTCTCCGCGATGACGGCTGTTTCACGGTCGGTGCCAATCGCGGCGAGTACACTGTCGATAAAATCCGCGACATCCGCCATGTGCTCTTCACGAAAGCCGCGAGTTGTGATGGCGGGCGTGCCGAGGCGGATTCCGGAGGCTTGGAAGGGCGAGCGCGTTTCAAATGGCACGGTGTTTTTGTTACACGTGATATTCGCGAGATCGAGGGTCTCCTGTGCTTTCTTGGCGGTGAGCTCAGGAAATTTTGTCCTCAGATCGACGAGGAACAGATGGTTGTCGGTGCCGCCCGACACGATTTTATAGCCACGCGCGAGGAACGCGGTCGCGAGCACCCGGGAGTTCTTCACGATTTGCTCTGAATACGCCTTGAATTCGGGTTTCAGGCATTCGCCGAAGCACACGGCTTTGGCCGCAATCACGTGCATGAGAGGTCCGCCCTGCATGCCGGGGAACACGGCCGAATCAATGACTTTGGCGTGAGCTGCTTTGCAGAGGATCAGGCCGCCACGCGGGCCGCGCAGCGTCTTGTGCGTCGTCGTGGTCACAAAATCCGCGTGCGGCACCGGCGAAGGATGTACTCCGGCAGCGACCAATCCGGCGATGTGCGCGATGTCGGCGAACAACAACGCGCCAACGCTGCGCGCGATTTCCGCCATGCGGGGAAAATCGATAATGCGCGAATAAGCGCTGGCGCCGACCGTGATCATCTTCGGCTTTTCCCGCTGCGCGACCGCGGCGAGTTCGTCGTAATCGATCAGCCCGTTGTCTTCGCGAACACCGTATTGGCAGAAATTGTAGAGCTTGCCGGAAAAGTTGGCCGGGTTTCCGTGCGTGAGGTGACCGCCGTGGCTGAGGTTCATCCCAAGCACCTTATCGCCGGGCTGAAGCACCGCGGCGTAAACCGCGGCATTGGCC
>DAITQE010000041.1:0-12222 GCA_036833235.1 Opitutus sp. | reverse complement strand
CTCTCGGCCTTGACCACAGCGCCTATTCCAAAGCGGTTGGATCGAGTTCCACGCAACTCGATCTTTACACGATGGCCGGTGTCGTTGTCGTTGCGTAGAAGCGTGACGCCGCTCTGGTAATTTGAATACACCAGATCGAGGTTGCCGTCTCCGCCCAGATCGCCGAAGGCTGCGCCGAAACTCACTCCTTTCTGATCGAGGCCCCATTCCGGGCCGACACTCTCAAATTGCAGATTGCCGCGATTGCGAAAGGCAAAATGGGTTTCGACCAGCACTGAGCTGTTACGCAAATTTCGGATGCGGTCAGCCGTCGTTTCAGCAGTCATCGAGCGCTGGTGAACATCGGGGTTCGGATCGCGATTGAAGCCATTGGTTACGGCCAGGTCGAGGTGTCCATCGTTATCTAGATCCTCAAGGCGCACCGACCACGTCCAATCAGTGGCGGCAATGCCCGCGAGATATCCTGCCTCGAGACAGCGCCCCATTCCTGTGTTGAGAAATAGTGCACTGCGCGGGTATTTGGGTGCCCCTTTGAAATCGAGCGGGAGGTCCTCGGCCTTGCCGCGCGATTCAGCAATGGAGTGCTGGTCTTTGTAGTGCGTACTCCCGGCCATGTCAGCGACGAAGAAGTCGATGAGTCCGTCGTTGTTTACGTCACCTAAATCAGAGCCCATCGAATAAAACGAGGTGTGCGGCAGGACGTCGTCGATGGTGTTGGTAAACGTCCCATTCGCATTGTTGTGATAGAGCTTGTCCGGAACACCATAGTCGTTCGCGACGTAAAGATCGGGCCAGCCGTCGTTGTCGTAGTCCCACCACGTGGCAGAGTGACTCTGCGTTTCGCCGAAGATCCCGGCGCTGTCGGTCACATTTGTGAACGTCCCGTTTTGGTTGTTGTGAAAAAGATAACCGCGCTGGCCATTCGGGTGTGTGCGGCTGTCCAGCAGATTGACGGCGATGTAAACGTCGAGCCAACCGTCACGGTCGTAATCGCAGAAACCCGCCATCACCGACGCGTCCTTCACATCCAAGCCGTACGAATGGGCCAATTCTTTGAACGTCCCATTCTTTTGGTTGATATAAAGAAGGTTTGGAGCGTTGAACCGGCAGACGTAAATATCCAGCCAGCCATCGTTGTTCACGTCGACGAACGTGGCCCCTTGTTTCCAGATGCTTGCCGCGGCGCCCTTGTCGTCGACTCCGGCTTTTTCCGTTACGTCCTCGAATTTGAAATCGCCGAGATTGCGAAACAACCGACAGCTTTCGGTTTTGCTCACGACAAAAATATCGGGCTTTCCGTCCGCGTCATAATCGCCGATCGTCACACCGGTACCGAGCGACCCACTCTCTGATTCCTGATAAAGCTCCCCCCACATTTTCGGATCGGCGTAGCGATTTTCCGTGCGCACGCCGGTTTGATCCGGCGGCAGTTGCACGAACATTGTTTTTCCCTGCGGGTGAGCGTGCGCTGCGAGAGGCGCGTCAACGATTCCGCCAGCGTCATCGCTGGCTCGCGCTGTCGCAGTGATCAAAAACGCGACTGCCAGACACGCACGGCGGATGGGTTGCTCAACTTCACCCCACCTCGTTCGACGTTTGCAGTGCTCAGCGGCGAACATGAAATGACATCGATGGGACAACGTCCTTCCGGAGAGTCAAGGAGGGAAGAAAGCCACTTCGTAGTCGCGGTACGATCTTTCGTTTTGATGGCGCAATCCGTTACCATAGGCCGCGAGCTTGCTCGCGCTTCAACCGCGCCGACAAGCTGGCAGCCTACAAGATACGATTCCAAAACAAAAGACCCTGATGGTTGCGGGCGCCGGCGACTCGGATCGGCCGCATCGAAGGCGCCACGACGGTGCAATGTCTAAGTGGACGCAGCTACTGCCGTCGTAAAATCCGATCTTTGCTTGCTCGCTGCTACTACGTGCAATTGCATCCGGTCATTCCCTGTCGTGCGGCCAATGGTGTGACCTCTGTGAGCAACTTCTCTCGATTTTCCAGCCGTATCTGGGTGGTGATTCTGCTGTTCTCGATCGGGCTTTTGCTCTGGGTAAACACGCGTTGGGTGCGACGGGTGCAGCACGTGTCAGCGGTGGGCCAATCTTCTGGACTACGCGCGGCTCCCGCCACGCCAGCAGGCTCTCCGACTCAGCCCGCCGTGGGTAACGAGCTGATCATCCCCGGTCACAACAACGACAGTTACCATTGGATTCTCCAGACCCAACAGATGTTCGCTCGAGGCGACTGGCGAGTACGGCACATTGATTACGAGAACGCGCCGTTCGGTCGTGAGGTGCACACCGCATCTCTTTATCGATGGTGGCTCGGATTGGTGGCTTGGTGTGATCACATGGTTTCCGGCCGGCCGATTGCGCGATCGGTGGAGTTCGCGGCCTTGGTGGCAGACCCGTTGATGCACGTGCTGTTTCTCGCCTGTGCGACCGTTTTTGTCGCAAGGCGATTTGGAACTTTTGCAGCAGCGCTTTTTTGCGCGGGACTCGCGACCATTTTCCCACTGGCCGTCGGGTTTTTAGGTGGGGCGCCGGATGACCACGGACTGACAGAGATTTTGGCGATGGGAAGCGTGTTTCCATTGTTGGCGGCGCTCGGTGCAAGCCCGAACGTTGCGAAAGAGTCGCCGTCCGCCAGTTTGCGAGCGAAGCCATGGTTTTTTTGCGCCGGCATTTTCGGCGGCTGCGGTCTTTGGATTTCGGTGCCGACGGAAATGCCCGTTCTCTTCGGAATCGCGTTGGGTGCGGTGATCGCAACGTGGGTTGCGCGCGGCAGCGGCGGCGTGGCGGGAAATGCATTCGAGAGCCCGGGGGCCGCCGAGTGGCGTGCCTGGGCACTCGGTGGCGCGCTGGCAACGCTGGCGTTTTATCTGATCGAATTCGCGCCCTCAAACCTGGGGTCGTGGCAGTTGCGAGCGATTCATCCGCTTTACGGTCTCGCCTGGCTGGGCGCAGGCGAATTGCTGGCGCGACTCGCGGCGTGGATTCGGCAGAAAAAACTTTTGTGGAGTATCCGCGATGTGGTTGCAGTCGTGTTTGCACTCGTCGCCGCGGCGGCGGTGCCCGTGATCATGTGGCGGACGAAAGACCAGGGATTTCTCGCGGCCGATCTTTCGTCGTTCCGACTGACACGATGGCCGGGATCCGTTCCTGCAACGAACTTTTGGGCCTGGTTGGTTCAGACTGATCTCAACTTGAAAACCTTGGCTACGGTCATGCCGATGTTGCTGATCCTACCGGCGGGTTGGCTGTTGCTGCGTCGCAAAACGGCAGTGGCGTGCCGGGTGTCTGTCGGCCTCGCGTTGGGACCGGCCTTGATTGCGATCGGGTTTGCCTGTGTGCAACTCAGCTGGTGGAGCACGTTGGAATCTCTGTTGCTGGTTTTGGTTGTCGCCGCAGCGTCTTCGCGTTCGCCAGTCATTCTCCCCGTACACCGTTGGTTATGGGGTTGTGCGATCGCGCCTCTGATCGTTTTGGGACTTTTTCAAATGGTGCCTCTCGCGGGCGCCAAGGTGACAAATGTGGTCAACGAAAGTGAGTTTATGGGACTGATCGAACGCGATCTTGCCCAGTGGCTGGCGAGAAGGGCAGGACCTGCCGGCGCCGTGGTTCTGGCGTCCCCTCAACAGACCACGCCATTATATTTTTATGGCGGATTGCGCGGGCTGGGAACCTTGTCGTGGGAAAACCAGGACGGTTTGGGCGTGGCGGTCCGGATCATAAGTGCGTCGACGCCCGAGGAGGCGCAGGAACTGATCGATCGGCGCGGAATCACGCACATCATCATCCCGTCGTGGGATTCCTATCTCGACGAATATGCGCGTATGGGAATGGGGCAGCTCGAAGGTACATTTCTTGGCAGGCTGCGATTGTGGAAACTACCGCCGTGGCTCCGCCCGGTCCCTTACCAGCTTCCGTCGATCGAGGGATTTGAAGGACAGTCGGTGATCGTCCTTGAAGTCGTCGAACAGCAGGACGACCCGGTGGCGGTAAGCCGGATTGCGGAGTATTTCGTTGAAATGGGAGATTTGGACCGGGCGGCGGCTGTCGGCCAGACGCTGCGGCGCTATCCCGCGGATCTCGGGGCGTGGGTGGCACGAGCGCAGGTTGAAATCGCTCGTAATGACGAGGTGGACCTGGCTGCTTCGGTCAAGGTTTTGCTGGCGAGAATCAAGGCGCGTGGAGATGTCGCGTTGCCGTGGGATCGGCGCATTGCGCTGGCCGTGGTCCTCGCGCGGGCGAAGGAAACGGATCTGTCGCGCGAACAGGTGCGTCGCTGTCTGGCCGCGGTCGACGAGCCGAAATTGCGGTCGCTCTCGACTGGGTCGCTCTACCGATTGCTTGTGCTGACGCGTGCGTATGGTTTGTCCCTGGCTGACCCGAAATTGCATGCGCTTTCCCTGAGTCTTTTACCCGACGACATGCGCAGTCGCGTCGCCTCAGAGAGAAGACCGTAATTACACAAATTTCCCAGAGGCAAAGCGTCGTTCTCGTTCTTCGCTCTCTTTCTCGTTCTCTCGACCTGGCGAGAACTTTAGAGAACGATCACGAGAAAGAGGACGGTTCGCACCCTAGTCTTCGGGACCTCCTTGGAGACGGATCGAGTGCCGTTCGTCCGGGGAAATGTCGAAGATCAGATCGTAACGTTGTTGCGGGAGCCAGTCGGCGATTTTTTCGGGCCATTCGACGGCGAGGCACCAGGGCGTCACGAGAAAGTCCTCCAGCAACAGATTTTCGATCTCGCGAGAATTTTCGAGACGGTAGGCGTCCAGATGAACCAGCGTGCGAAAGGTCTTTGACTGATTGGGACTCGGAGCAGCATGGACGCGGTGAACCGTGTAGATGTTGAACGTGGGACTCGTAACCGCTTCCAAGATACCGAAGCCCCGGGCCAGGCCTTGTACGAAGGTGGTTTTCCCGACGCCCATGTTGCCGTGCAGCGCAAGCGTGACATCTGCAGGCAGCGACGTGGCGAACTCCGTGGCCAAGGCGCGCGTCTCGTCGGCCGAGGTCGTTATGACACCTGCACGGAGCTTCTCAAAAATTGTCATGAATGAAGAAGGGCCGTGTAGGCGCCGTCGGATCGAATGTACACGCGCGCGCTTTTCTTTTGTTGGTGGCTCGGTGTAGGTGGCGCGCTTGTCGCGCAACTCGCGACAGGCGACCAAACGTGGCGCGGCGAGCACGCCACCTACCTTGGGATGTTCGCGGAAATTGTGTGTTTTCACACACTCTCTTACGCTCGCAACGACCGGCCGAATATGGACTGACAAAGAATATCAGCATCAAGGTTTCGCCACGCCCGGATTTTTCAGGTGTTCGTAACCGCGATACGCATCGAGATTGATCGCGTTCGCTGGCAGCTGGCCTTCGCGAACGAAACAACCAATGCGTGTGAGCAATGTTCTTGGAAAAGCGCGTATCCACGCACGATGGAAAACAATGGCATCCGCATCGGCGGAAAGAGCGAAGAGCAGTTCGTAGTCCTCCCCATCAGTAAGCGCTTGCCGCACGTCTGAATCGGCACGGCGCGGGAGTGCTGTGGGATCGAGGGACGGAATGGCTTTCCGCGGCGTCAACGAATGGAGGTCTTTCGCGAGACCGTCGCTCACATCCATCATCGATCGGACCTCATCACGCGCGGCGAGCCATTTTCCTTCCGCGAGGCGGGGCGAAAACGCGCAATGATGCCCTGTGCGCAAGCTGCCGCCGAGCCGGCCTGTCACGTAAATGGCATCGCCAATCCGGGCTCCCGTGCGGGTCAAGATCCGCTTGCCCGCCGTCTCTCCCAGCAACGTCAGACTTGCGGCGACCATTCCGTCCGCCTGCGCAATATCACCGCCGACAATCGTCACGTGATAACGACGGGCGCAGCGCGCGAGACCGCGGTAGAATCCCTCGAGCCACTGCAGGCTGACGCGTGCGTCCAACGTCAGAGCCAACACGGCCGCGGTCGGTGTTCCGCCCATCGCAGCGAGATCGCTCAGATTGCGTTTCAACAATTTCGCGCCGACCGCACTCGGCGCAATCTGGTCGTCGAAATGCCGTGGATAAATCACCGGATCGACCGTGATGAGCTGCCGCCCGCGAGGAGCGGGTAATACTGCGCAATCGTCTCCGATTCCAAATGGCGCGCGTGGTGACACGGCGCCGAGCCAGCGTTGGATCGCGAGGATCAACTTCTCTTCTCCGAGGGACGAGACCGCGTCGGCAGGGTTCTTGGTGAACGGGTGCACGGTTTTTTATTTACAATCTACAGCAATCGCGGGGGATGTTGGAAGGGTTCCCGGATTGAATTGTAGGTTGTGCGCTCGCCGCGCAACGAGTCCGCGACGCGGACGTAGCGCGGCAAGCGCGCAACCTACACCAAGCGCTGAGTTTTTCACACACTCTGTCAGGCTCGCAGCTACCGGCGGAACTTGAGTTCAGCATAAAGAATGACATGAGCGTCGTTCCTGAACCGGCTCCGGTCTTAATCGGGACCATTCGTTTGCAAGGATCATCACGTCGTCACACCGGCGAACAGGAGCAGGATTGTATGTAAATTGAAAAGCGCGTGGGCGATCATCGGGGTCGCGATCCAGCCGGTCCGTTCGTAGGCGACTGAAAAGACAACTGCCAGCATGATGAGCGGCGCAAAACTCGGAAGACCATCGAGGGTCGCCCAATTCACGTGCAGTGCCGCGAAGATGATTCCGGGAAGGAGCAAAGCGATCCATCGCGGCAGGCGCGTCCGCACGTAGCGAAAGATGGTGGCGCGAAAGAGCAGTTCTTCTGCAACCGGAGCAACCATTGTTGCGAGCACGGCCATCAACGCGAGCAACGCCGTTGAATCTGTCTGCGTGAACATTCGCAACAGGTCTTGTTGCTCGGAGGGCAAGCCGGTGATTTTGAGCAACTCGAGCCACGTGAGGTTGACCGCGGTCACAATCGGCAGCGCGATAAGAAATGTCACCAGACCCGATTTTAGCACAGCTCGCGAGAGAGGAGGCCGGAGCGCAGGGTGGCCGAGATTGAGCGGCAGTAGGGCGGGCCCGATCAGCAAGCCGAATTGAAAGGCGGCACTGCCCAGGATGGCTTTTGTGTCCGCTGCGAGGTGGAACGAACCCAACAGGACTCCGCAGGCAAACGAAGCAAGCAGTCCACCTCCGAGGATGAGAAAAACGCTGACGAGGAAATCCGCGAGGGGCGTATTCCACGGCGGCAACGCGGGTCCGGTTTCCCGCGCGCGAGCACGAGCAGCGGAACCGAGAACAAATCGCCAGCCCAGCACCAAGCCGATGATCAACAGCGAATACTCCGCCAGCGTGACGGCAGTTTCGAAAAGGTTGGTGGGCATCGTCTGACGAGTGCGGCGGAAAATCAGAGCCGGAGCAAGCGTGCGAACTCAGTGCACGCTCAACCGAGTAACACCAGCGTCGCGCTCTACATTTGCTGACAGGCAGCGTGACGGGGACAAGTGACCAAGTGATCGTTGACCATGCCCGAGGCTTGCATGAACGCGTGACAGATCGTGGAGCCGACAAATTTGAAACCGCGCTTTAGCAGATCGCGACTGAGCGCATCGCTTTCAGGCGTGCGGGTGGGAGCGCCTTGCAACGTGCGCCGACGGTTGACGATCGGTTTGCCATCAACAAACGACCACAGGTAACGATCGAAACTGCCGAACTCACGCTGGACGGCGAGAAACGCTTTGGCGTTCTGAATCGTGGCGGCGATCTTCAAGCGGTTGCGCACGATGCCGGCGTCAGCGAGCAGAGCGGCGATTTTGCGCGCATTGTAGTGCGCGATTTTCCCGGCATTGAAACCATCGAAGGCGCGCCGGTAATTTTCGCGTTTGTTCAGAATGGTTGTCCAACTGAGACCGGCCTGTGCGCCCTCCAGGATGAGAAGTTCAAACAGCGCGCGGTCGTCATGCAAGGGAACGCCCCATTCGGTGTCGTGGTAGGCAATGTCGCTCGGCGTTTTCGGCCACGGGCAAGGGCGGGAGGTTTTCATCTAACGGTGCGTGGAGTTATGGAAGTTGGCCGCAACGATGTCCAGCGGTCGGCGTGAGGGAATCGCCAGGCGTAGCCGCGAGCGGCTGCTGACAGGTCGATCATGCGCCTGTAACCGTCGCCGCGGGGACCTCTCAATTCGTCCCTCGCGCGCGGAGTGAAGATGATGCCTGGGCTGATTGTATTCACCCGAGCACCACGTTTGCCCCACCGAACTGCCTCGGCCATCACCCGCAGCGCGTTTGCGCGTTTGGCGATCTGGTAGACGAGAAGCGGATCCTTCACCTGATCCGGCTGAAGCATGGGAAGTGCGAGCAACTTGTCCGTGGGTGTCGTCGCGAGTGCCGAGTTTTGCTCCGCGGTGAGTGCGGGCAAACGGTGCCCGGACTGCGATGCGATGACAACCCCAGCGCCGCCCCGAGCGATGACGTTGCCGAACTCCTCAAGGATGACCGCTGTGCCATAAAGGTCGACCTTGAGGATGGTCGCGGGCGATGCCTGGGTCGGCGACACGCCGGCGGCGTGGATCACACCGGTGACATCCCCGAAGACGGTGCTAAAGAGAGCATTATAATTTTCTCGTCTGCTGACTTGACAATAGTCAGACGTGACTATTCATCTATAGGTAATAGTGGCCGTGAGTCCTCGATCCAATTCAACTCCGCGTCAGCATTGGGCCTTGGCGATCCTGTGCCTCTTATGCGAGCGGCCAATGCACCCCTATGAGATGCGGCGACTCATGGCGCTTCGACACAAGGATGAGCGGCTGGAACTGAAGCCGGGATCTCTTTACAACGCCGCGAGTTGGTTGGTGAAGCAGAGTTTCATTGAGGTCGCCGGTTCCGGCCGCCAAGGCCGTCGTCCAAAACACACGATCTACCAGATTACAGCGGCCGGGGAGCTCATTCTAAAAACCTGGGTAACCGAAATTCTCTCCTCGCCCACGCGTGAGGCCTCTTCCTTTGCCGTCGCGCTCGATCACTTGGTCTATGTTCCACCGGAAGCGGCGCTGAAGGCTCTTGAGCGGCGGCAGTCCGCTTTGGTCGGGACTATCGCGGCCATGGATGCGACGGTGGGAAACCTCCGACCGCGAATCGGCCGAATCAACTTGATTGAGGTCGAGTACGATCTCGTGCTCGCACGAGCCGAGCTCGCATGGATAGAGACCATCATCGATGAACTGCGCAGCGGACGGCTCCAGTGGCGCACAGAGGAAATTCTAGACGCGGTGCGCCAGGCTTCGGGTAAAACCGAACTGTCGAAAAATGGGAGCGCCGCTTCGGCCGCTGGCAAACCGCCGAGTCGTCCCGTCAAGCAGCGCGCTGCGCGCAAATAGCATTGGCCTCCTCGGCCGGTCATTCGCGAGCCCGAACTTAGTGTCTCAACATCGGTGAATCGTGCCATGAACGAAACTGTCCGATCTTCATGGTGGCGCATGCCACCGCCCGCGCTTCTCCTCATGGTCCTTGCACCGACGATCGCCGAGGTGTTGCCGGGGGCCACGCGTTTTAGTTCACTCTTCGTCCTGCCCATCGAAATTTGTGTTTGGGGTGGCGGCGCGCTGATGATCCGCGAAGCGGTGAGGCGGTGGCGTCTTGGCTGGGGCGGTTACGTGCTTTTGGGCCTAGCGCTTGCCGTCGCCGAGGAAGGTCTCATTCAGCAAACATCCCTTGCGCCAATGGTCCTCAAGCTGAAAGGCGTGGAATACGCCCGTGCCGTCGGGGTTAATTATGTGTACTTGCTGTGGGCGCTCGTTTATGAGACCGTATTCGTCGTTTTGGTACCAGTGGCGCTGACCGAATTGGTCGTGTCTCGACGGCGTGAAGAGCAGTGGATTGGACGCCGAGGCATGACGGCGGTAATGGTGTTTTTTGCCGTTGGGTGCTTTCTTGCATGGTTCTCTTGGACGCGTTTTGCGCGTCCCAACGTATTTCACGTGCCCATCTATAATCCGCCGGCCGGAGCTGTGCTGGCGGCATCTGTCTCGATTTGCGGTCTGATTGTCGGTGCGAGTCTGGGGCGGGGGATTGGACAGGTGCGGCCACTAACGCCGCCAAACCCCGTCGCACTTGGGATGGTTGGCGGTGGTTGGGCGGTATTCTGGTATGGTCTGGTGTTGCTCGCGTTTGGAATTGCACCGGAGTTCCCTCCAGCCCTCGCCGTTGCTGCCGGTCTGTTTGTTGCCTTCGGGATGTTGTTCGTGCTTCCTCGCTGGCTGGCGCATCAGGACTGGGGCGCGAGGCACACTTACGGGGTCGTCGCTGGTTCGATCTCCGGTTCCATGCTCGTGGGTTTTGTCGGATTCATCGGCGCAACGCCTTACGACCTTGGCTTCAAGATTCTCGCTGATCTAATGGCGTTTTGGTTTCTTTACGCAATTTGGCGTCGCGTTTGCGCCAGCCAAGCCACCACCGCGCGACAGGTCGGTAATTAAATTCAACTTCGAAAAGATACGACGACGGGCTCGGAAAATGCATTCCAGAAATACGCTCCGCAAATGGATCGGCTTTTCGGCCTCTTGAGCAAGAAACAGCGGACGCAGTTAGACTTTCTTCAATTGATGGCCGAAAATTTTCGGGACTACGCGTTGAGTGACAAAGCGGTCAAATTTTCGACCGCCGCGAATTCAGACCGTTATAGCCTCCTTTCAAAGCGGATCGAAGATGCAGAAAACGATCTCGTCGTTTTTACGCAACAGCAACTCGACGCAACCAAGGCCGGCAAAAAGAAGCTTCTGAAAATGGGAAAATGAAGCTGCGACTGGTGATAAGCCGTCGCAAAAAATCAGTGCCTGCGGTGATCTTCGTAACCGTCGCCAAGACGGTCAAAAGCTCTTGGGTCGTGACCGACAATCACCGCGTCCATGCACTCAGCAACGGCTACCTGCCACGCATCATTCTCGCCCATCCGCTGCGTGGCGCGACTCTGGCGGAGGGCCGCTCGCTCGGCGTGCTGATGGCCGATGGTCTGCCAGCGGAAAGCGCGAAACACCTCGCGCACTGCCGCGGCATCCGATGCTCCTTCCAGCACCTCAGCGGAAGTCACCGGCGAAATCCAAAGCTCTGCTCCCGGATTGCGCGCAGCCCATGCTCGGGCCGGCCCGCGTTGGTTCGCCGCAATCTCGTTGAGAAGGTCGATGACGAATGAGGAATCGAGAAGAAAACGACTCATTTACGAGGCGTGATACGGAGTCGCTCGTCTCCGGCATGACGGTCGGCCCAAGACGCCAAATCGGCCCCGGTGATGATTTCTTCGTCACGGATCAGCTTCCGAACGAAGGTAGCCTTTTTCATTCCGGCACGTTTGGAGCGCTTAGTCAGAATGCCTTGCTCTTCCTTAGTGAGACGAACGGTAAGAATGGCAGACATAGTATGACATTTGTATGTCATGACCCTCTTTCGTCAAGCCCGGCAACAGGTGTTCACGACCCTCGAACGTAGTCGGAGTCGAGACGCGGTGGGGGCGGACGTAACAGGAGCGGCAGCGGCCGGCCGGCCGGCTTGGTAGAACGGCAGAATGGAAAACGCAGGTGGATGCCGCGCGCACGAAGTTCGAAGCGCTTTTTAGGCTAATCGGAGATCTTGGGCCTGGCGGTTTCACGAAAGCCAGTGTCGCACAGGTTTTCACGGGAAGCTGCCAAAGTGGACCAATGGAGGAGCTCTGCTGTACCTCAAGATGCACCTGGTGCGGTGGAGGTGACTCGAACACCCGACCGGCGGTTTAGAAAACCGCTGCTCTATCCAGCTGAGCTACCACCGCGTTCAGTGGAGAAACGGCTAAAGAGCGATAGAGAAAGCGACAAGGGGAAAACCACACTTGACTCGCTTCCAGCCGATTCTACGTTCCGCTCTCTTTTCCCACACGGGGTGGTAGCTCAGTTGGTTAGAGCGTCTGCCTGTCACGCAGAAGGTCGCGGGTTCGAGTCCCGTCCATCCCGCCAGTTATTTAGCCAGTAGCCACTGAGTTACGGGCTTTTTCATTCCTAAGGCCCGGATGCCACTACGTGCCAATATCCGTTAAAAACCGCAGAAAACCGCAGGTAGCGTCAACGTAGTGACACGTGCGAAGACATTCTGCGTGGGATCAGCGTACGGAAGACGGGGACAGGTTGGTCCCATATCACGGTTGTGAATCGATGAATTCCCGCAACGGCTTCGTCAGGACAGGTCCTGCGTGAGCACAGTAAATTTTTGTGAGCTCGGCCGGGAACA
>DAITQE010000040.1:0-12312 GCA_036833235.1 Opitutus sp. | reverse complement strand
AACGCACGGAGCTCACCATGAGCACGGCGATGAGCAGCATTAGAAACGGGAGAACGAGGGCGCCATTCTTAAGGGTCCTATCTGCCTCGATTAGCTTGAGCAGAAAAAGCACGAGGGCCGCCACAGTCGCCGCGGCGGCGGGAACCGGAAGTCCGACGAAATCCTTGTTGAGTTCCTTGTGTCCACGATGAATCAGCGGATTGGTGATCACGTTGAAACGCGCGAGTCGAACGGCAGCGCACAGCAGATAGACGAAGCCGAAAAACCACCCAATGTTGCGGAATACGGGGATTCCTTGGGAGGGAGAGAGGATAAAAAAGAACATCAGCAAGGCCGGCGCGAAACCGAACGAAACAACATCCGCGAGCGAATCGAACTCGGCGCCGAACAACGATTCTCGGCCACCCATGCGCGCGAGCCGCCCATCAAGCGTGTCGAACGCCGCGGCGCCCAGAATCAGCCACACGGCATATCGATAGTGGCCGGCAGGGGTGGAACCGAGGTATTCGCCACTGCCGGCGGTTTCAGCCAGACGCGCGTGAATACAACTCACGACAGCCATGAACCCGCAGAACAGGTTACCCGCCGTCATTAAATTCGGCAGGAAATAGATCCGGCTCGCGTTGGTGACGTTGTAGGGGTCTTCGCGGCGTTCGAGATCTTGTTGCGGGTTCATTTCGTCAGGCTTTCGAGATATTTCCAGAACTTGGAATTCTGCTCCACCAGCTGCTGTTCGCTCACGGGGAGTTTGTTGCGCAGCAGGAAATCCTCGAGCGAGTTACGATGCAGAATGTAATGCGTGTGCAGCGTTTCGCCCTGCGCTTCGAAATAGAAACGGTAATCGCCCGCTCGAAGCCGGTAGTATTGCCGCTCGCCGCGACTAAAACGGCCCAACGGCTCACGCGGATGTGCCAGATCCGAGGGACGCAGGCTGCTGATCGGACCGATAATATCGAGCTGCGCCAGCTTATCGAGGCGGTTAAGCTCGCGCATGCTCTGTTCGGAAAAGGTGACCTGATACATAGTCGGAACCTTAGCTTGCAGCGAAGTTCGGTTTAGTCCCGCAAAATGCAGGATGGAGTGGACGTTGACCGAGTTCGACGCCTCGGCGTAGTTCCAGCAACGCTATTTCAGCAGGAGATGCAGGGCTGGTGCAAATCAGGTTTTGGATGGCTCAGGCTGACCGCGCTACGCTTGGCGCGTGCACTCTGCACAGCGCGGCGAATCGGTTTTCGCATTTTGCATCAGGAAATATCAGCCACGATTTGAGCGACGCACATAATTCATTGTGGATCAACTGCCGACGAATTTTAAAAATCTGGAACGCCACCAGCTAAAGCAGCATGCACCTCCGTGCGGACATTCGGTCCGTCACAAGAGTGTGGTTTGGAAAAAACGTTTACCATGTCCTCAATCCCCGTATTAGCCGACGCCTTGTCCCGACTTCACGCAGACATCGTAATCGTACGACTCGTGCGTGCGGGTATTTCAGCCGATCGGATTTCGGCGGTGTTTCCCCGACTTCGGACGCCAAACAGCGTCGGTTGCTGGCTCAAGAATTTTAATGCGCAAATTTCCCGGCCGGCAAAATGGCCAATTGCCGCCGCGGGCCTGCTCGGGAAACTTTTCAAACAAAGCGTGCGCTCAGCTGAATTCGAACGTGAGTTGGAGAGCCTTGGTTTAAATGCCGACACTGCAGAGCGCATTCTCGAACGCATTCAGGACGGAAGCATCGTCCTGTGTGTCCATGCCCGCAGTGAAACCGAAGCATCGCTGGCATGGCAGGTCTTTCGCGGCGTTGCCGCGGAGAATATCACGTGCCCCGACGCCGACATTGCTCACCTGCCGTCCAAACGTCCCGCGTTGCTCCCACAGCTTGCCCGAGCCGGTATCGCCGCGTGAATTTTGGCGCTGGTTTCGGAGTTTGCATCTGCCATGGCCGCGCGTTTGTCCCTTTCTCGGCGAAATCGATTGATTCGCCAACTTGCTCGGGCGGAACGAACGCTCGCGGGTTGGTCGGTAGCACTGGCGCGGGCAACATCCAGTGATTCCGGTGAAGCAGCCGCCGTTGCGAGTGCGCACGCCATGGTGCACATGATAAGCGAAGCTCGCGAATCCGTGCGTCGCCGGCTGGCTGAACTCGATACGACTTCACCCGCTGCGGCTCAGTCGTACTCGGAGGAGCGGCTCTCCGGCGCGGTAAGATTTTATCTGCGCCGCCGTTCCCTTTCGGGATTGTGCCTTCGCGCGTGCCGATGCTGCGGCCGGGCGCTTGGGCGGGCGTTCAGAGTCGCAGAATCAGTGGCGGATTTGGCGACAGCGCGTGTGCTATACGGAGATTTGCGAGCATTCGAAAAGCAGCTGTGGGTGCTTGATCCACGAGCGGCATGAGACCTCTCAACGTTTCTGGCACACTCACGGCTCTCGAGGTGGGTGCCGTGGCTTTGCTCGTGATCTGGCTGCTGGCTGTAATCTCCGGGTACACCTTCCATGGTTCGATCCACGCGCTCCTTTCGCTCGCCCTATTGGCTGTTCTGCTGCGCTTCATTTGGAGACGAAGAACCCCCAAACCACCGCAACGCCCCGGTGGCTCTTCCGATGCTTCCCACCGGGAAATTGGTGGCCTGAATTGACAATCTGCTGTTTACCATACCGGTCTCGATGGTAGCGCTCGCCGGGTAGGTGTTGCGCCGCCGCATCCCTTTCTCATGCGCCTGCTTAATCCGCGGATCTATTCCTATCTGGTGACCGTCTGGATTGTGTTGTCGCTTGGCGGTATCGTCTTGGGCGTCCTCGTCTGGGAAAATCTCAGCCACAGCTTTGAGGCGTCAGTGGAATCTGCGCAGTTTCGTCGTTCATTGCGGGAGGTTTTCTCTGCCTTGCAGGATGCTGAAACGGGCGAGCGCGGCTTCTTGTTAAGCGGCGAGGAAAGTTTCCTAAAACCGTTCGAGCGCGCGGAGGCAGAATTTCCCGCGCGGTTCGAAAAATTGGCGGCGGATGCGATGGACGTGCCAGAACTGCGCGATGACGTGCTCGCGCTCAAGGGCCTCGCCGAACTCAAACTCGCCTCGCTTCGTCAGGCAATCACGGCGCGGCGAAATTCAAATTGGACGAACGGCTTCGACCGGGCGCGCGAGGAAGAAGGTCAAGTGTTGATGGATAAGATCCGCTCGACGATCAACCGGATGGATCGACGGCCTGAGGACATCACCACCGCGACGGGCGAAGCCACGCGATTCCAAATCAAACGAGCCTTGCTCGCTACGCTCCTCGCGGGAGGCTTGGGCTTAGGCACCGGTGCGTTTGCGTTGTATCTCTCACGGGTGGCGTTGCAGAAGGAAAAAAACGAGCGCCTGCTGGCGGAACAAGCGATCCGCGCCGAGAGCGCTGCGCGGGAGAAAAGCGCGTTCCTGGCCAACATGAGCCATGAAATCCGGACGCCGATGAACGCCATCCTTGGCTTCAGCGATCTGCTGATTTCAGATCTCCCTGCAACCGGGAAGGCAAGGAATCGCGTCCAGGCGATCCGTGAAAGCGCCACGTCACTGTTACAGCTCATCAACGATATTTTGGATCTTTCGAAGATAGATGCCGGCATGATCGAGCTGCATTTAGAGCCCACGGATCTCCACGAAATAAGCGAGTTCATCAGGACCGTTTTCGCCGAGCAAGCGGCACGGAAAGGTCTCCAGCTTGCGTACGAAATCGACGTGGCGGTGCCGAAGGCATTGATGCTCGATCGCTCCCGCTTGCGTCAGGTCATCGTCAATCTCGTCGGCAACGCCATCAAGTTCACGGATCGCGGGTACGTGAAGTTGGTTGTGCATTGGGAGAACGACCCGACCAAACGCAGCACGGGTACGCTGGAGATCGAAGTGGTGGATAGCGGCGTTGGCATTCCGCCGGAAAAACAGGAGGAAATTTTTCGGCCGTTCGTGCAGGTCAACCCGCAGCGCGCAGGCGAGCGGCAAGGTTCGGGCCTGGGCCTCAGCATCGTGCATCGACTGACCCAGCGAATGGGCGGAACGGTGAGCGTTGACAGCGAAGTTGGCAAAGGCACGCGGTTCCGGCTGAGATTCACGAACGTGGACGTCTCGGTGCGACTGCCCACCCATGCGCGCGCCGACCTCGTCGAGGATATCGATTTCAACGATCTCGAACCTGCCGAATTCCTGGTCGTCGACGACAACGGCCCGAATCGGGACCTCATCGCGGGCTATTTCGAGAAAACGGATCATCAACTGCGCTTCGCCGTCAACGGCATCGAAGCGATCGAACGTGTCCGGGAGAAAGTGCCAAGCATCGTGCTGATGGATATCCGGATGCCGGAAATGGACGGCCATACGGCGTTGACGGAGCTGCGGAAAATTCCCGGGACCGAACTTCTTCCGGTCATCGCGGTCACGGCTTCGAGCATGATTGATGACGAAGAGGTATTGCGCGGGTATTTTGCGGGTTACGTGCGGAAACCGTTTTCCCGGCAGGCGCTGTTCCACGAATTGGCCGCATTCCTTCCGCGTCGAGTTCGCGGCACGGCGGCTGCGTCGTCGTCGCGTGCAAACGCGAAAGGCGCCGGCTTGGATCTGGCCGTTCCGCAGAGTCGACCGGATCTCGTGCCGGCGCTCCGCGAGCTCGAAGCGGGACGATGGCGTGAAGTGACCGACAGCGGAGCGATCAGGGACGTCCGGGACTTCGCCAGCCGATTGGCGGAGTTGGGTAGCAATGCGGATTGCCCGGCACTCAGTGATTATAGCGTTGCGCTCCTGAAAGATTCGGAGGAATACGCGATCTTGCGCATGGAGCAGCGTCTGAGAGACTATCCAAAGCTAGTACAATCTCTCGAAACCCCACTTGATGGCGCGTTCACCCCAGCGCCGACACCGCCTCCAGCGTCAACTCTTCGTTCGTGACCTCGATGAACCGCGAAACACCCGCTGCACGAATTTTAGTCGTCGATGATCAGGAAACGAACTTGCGCGTTCTCGGTGACATGATGGGTCACCTAGGTTTCGACATCGTGCCTGCGCTTGACGGCGAACAAGCATTGCGCCGGTTGAGCGCGCGGCCCGTGGACCTCGTTCTCCTCGATGTTTTGATGCCGGGACTCGACGGCTTCGAGGTGTGTCGTCGCATTCGAGCGAATGTAGATTGGATCGATATTCCGATCATCTTTCTCTCCGCCGCGGACGACAAATCCCTGATTGTTCGCGCGCTCGAGAGCGGCGGCGTGGATTACGTCACGAAGCCATTCAACGCGGCTGAGCTCCTCTCGCGCGTGCGCACGCATCTCGCGTTGAAGACGGCGCGCGATCGGCTGCGTCAGCTCGCCGAGGACAAGGACGAGTTGCTCGGCATTCTCGCGCACGATCTCAAAAACCATTTGGGCGGAATGCTGATGAGCGTGAACCTTCTTAACGAGAAGGCGAAATCGATTAACGACACACGCTTCCAGCGCATGGGGGCCAACATTCTTCATGGCACCGATCAGATGCTCTCGTTCGTGAAGGAGTTTTTGGCCAACTCGGAAGTCGATCACGGGCGGCCGATGAAATTTCAGCCCGTTTACTTGCAGGATGTCGCAGCAAGCGTCGTGCAACGCCATGCCGAGCACGCCCGGCGCAAGGAAATCACGCTGGTGCAGGAGCAGAGCGGTGAAAGCATGTTGGTGGAAGCCGATCGCGCCGCGCTGGAGCAGGTCCTGGATAATCTGGTGTCGAACGCCCTGAAGTTTTCGCCATCTGGAAAAACCGTGCGCGTGGTCATTGGTCAGTCCGCGGATGGACGGGGCGAATGTCGCGTCATCGATCAAGGCCCCGGATTTACCGATCAAGATAAGGAGCAAATTTTTCGCCGCTATCGTCGGTTGAGCGCTCGCCCGACTGGCGGCGAACCGTCAACCGGGCTCGGCCTTAGCATTGTGCGAAAGTTGATGCAGGACATGCGCGGGGATTTGCGCTTTGAAAGCACTCCGAATCAGGGCGCCACGTTCATTCTTGCGTTTGCACCGGTGGCCGTCTCGGCCTGATCCACCATGGATTTTCTCGTTGTCGATGATGATCAGATTTTCCGTGAGGCGACGTGCATGCTGATCGAAGAGGAGGGGCATTTCGCCACCAGCGCGTCGAATGGCGACGTAGCGTTGGAACGGGTACGCGAAGATAAGTTTGATGCCGTTCTCCTCGATCTGCACCTCGGGCGTCATAACGGACTGATCCTACTGCCGCAGTTGCTGAAGCTCCGGCCGAACCTGCCAATTGTGATGTTCTCGGCCCAGGGCACGGTGAAGACCGCGGTGCAATCGTTGCATCAGGGAGCGGTGGATTTCCTCGAAAAGCCGTTCACTCGCGATCAGTTTCACGCGGTGCTCGCCCGCTTGCGGCGATTGAGCGAGATGGGCAAGAAGATCGAGCGGCTCGAGGAAGAGGTGAAGGAGGTTCAATCGCAAAGTCCGGAACCGCTGATTGATTTCGAAACGCCGGTGATGCGCGCGGTGATGGATGTCCTCCAGCGAGCCGCGAAAAGCACCGCGTCGGTTTTGATTCTCGGCGAGAGTGGAACGGGCAAGAGTGTCGCGGCCCGCGCGCTGCACGCGGAGAGCAATTTTAACGACAAACCGTTTGTCACGATTAGCTGTCCGGCGTTGTCGAAAGAACTCCTCGAGAGCCAGCTCTTCGGTCACGTTCGCGGCTCGTTTACCGGCGCGATGCGCGATCATTGGGGCAAGGTAAAAGCGGCCGAAGGCGGCACGCTGTTTCTCGACGAAATCGGCGATCTTCCCCTGGAAATCCAACCGAAGCTCCTCCGGCTGTTACAGGAAAAAGAATACGAGCGGCTCGGCGAAACAACCACGCGGCGGTCAGAGGTTCGGATTGTGGCGGCAACCAATCGTGATCTGAAAAAACGCGTCGCGGAAGGAGCCTTCCGCGAGGATCTCTATTATCGGTTAAACGTCATCACGGTTGAAATGCCACCGTTGCGAGCACGCCCACGTGACGTGCTACGGTTCGCCGAACATTACGTGAAGCATTGTGCCAAGCAATTCGGACGAAAAGTCGACGGACTCGACGAAGAGGCCGCGGACTGTATCCGGCGTTACAGTTGGCCCGGAAATCTGCGCGAACTCCGCAACACGATTGAGCGGGCGGTGATCCTCGCGCCGGACAAGACCATCACCGCTGCCGACCTTCCGATTGAAATCAGGCAGCATACGCCTGGCCAGGGATTGACCAGCGACGCACCTCTGCAAGCTGGAGCCATGGTCTCGTTGCAGGCATTGGAGGAGCAGCACATTCGCCGAGTGCTCGAAGTGACGAACAGCATGAACGAGGCGGCGGATATTCTAGGGATCGATCAAGCGACGTTGTACCGAAAACGAAAAAAAATGGGGATGAAGTAGCGACGACAGAACCGCTACGCTTTGTGGCTGCGAGAGCGAGCGAGTGGTCAAGTCAACCACTCGCTCACGCTCGCAGCCACATCGGAGAGTGCTCCAGTTTCCCATTCCCACCGGGCGCGGGGCCACCTACTCTCGCCGCATGCTTGTTACCCTCTCCGACATTCGCGCGGCGCAGCGGCGCATCGCGGATGGCGTCATCGTCTCGCCCTGCCCGGAATCCATTCCGTTATCGGAAATCACCGGCGCTCGAATCTTCTGCAAGTTGGATAATTTTCAGCGCACAGGTTCGTTCAAAGAACGCGGTGCGCGGAACGCGCTCCGGCTCCTCGCGCCCGCGGCACGCAAGCGCGGTGTGATCGCAGCGAGCGCCGGCAATCATGCGCTCGGCCTCGCGTATCACGGCAAGCTGCTCGGCATTCCGGTGACGGTTGTGATGCCGGACTACGCTCCGCTGATCAAGATCACCACCTGCGAACGTCTCGGCGCGCGCGTGTTGATTCGCGGCCGCGATTTCACGGAAGCACGTGCAGAAGCGGACACGCTCGTGAAACAGGGAGGACTGACGTATATCCACGGTTTTGATGCGCCCGAAATTATCGCGGGGCAGGGCACGATCGGTTTGGAAATTCTCGAACAGGTGCCGGATGTTGAAGCGATCGTTTGTCCGATCGGTGGCGCCGGACTGATCGCGGGTCTCTCAGTCGCGGTGAAGGCGTTGCGCCCGAAGGTAAAGATCATTGGCGTCGAAAGCCGTTGCACCGGAAATTTCAGCGCGGCGCTGCGCGCAGGTGGGCCCGTTGTGATGAAGCGCACGGCGACGCTCGCAGACGGTTTGGCGACTCTCAAGGTCGGTACGCTCAGTTTCGAACTCGCGCGTGATCGCGTCGACGACGTGGTCGCTGTGAAGGAAGAATGGATCGCGCTCGCAATTCTGCGGATGCTCGAGCTGGAGAAAACCGTTGTCGAAGGCGCAGCGGCGACGCCACTGGCTGCGATGTTGTCGGGACAGCTAAAAATGTTGAACGGCCGCAAGGTCGTGCTGGTGGTCGGCGGCGGAAATATCGATCCAGCGATTCTCAGCCGGGTGATTGAAAAAGGTCTCGTGCACGATGGCCGGCTCACGCGTTTCACGACGACGATCAGTGATCGGCCGGGCGGCTTGGCGGAGTTGAGCCGCGTGATCGCGGCCGCCGGAGCGAGCATCAAAGACATCGCGCACGACCGCGCTTTCAGCGGCCCGGACGTTTCTGCGGTGCGGGCGGTTTGTACGGTGGAAACGAGAGATCCTCAACACGTGCGCGCGTTGCATCGCGCTCTGCGAAAACACGGGTTCCAACACGTGCGTGCATCGTAGCGCCCGCGGCGGCGTTCACGGAGCTTTGCGCCCGAATGCCGGATCCACTTTGATCAATGTGGTCGCGATGAAAGAGGGAATCGCGGCGACGCATACCCAGACGAAGAAGTTCACATAACCAAGTTTTTCCTGGAGCCAGCCCGCGCCCATTCCGGGTAGCATCATCCCCAATGCCATTAAGCCGGTGCAGATCGCGTAGTGGGCCGTGCGGTGCTCGCCGTCTGCGACCATCATCATGTACAGCATGTACGCGCTGAAGCCGAAGCCATAGCCAAACTGTTCCACCGCGAGTGATGCACCGATGAGCGGCAGGCTCACTGGCTGTACCACCGCGAGAAAAATAAATACCACGTTGGGAAGGTACATCGCGAAGATCATCGGCCACAGCAATCGCTTCAGTCCGAAACGGGAAATAACCACACCACCCGCGAGTCCACCGAGCATGAGCGCGATGATTCCGATCGTGCCGTATATGATCCCCACTTGCTGCGTGGTGAGGCCGAGCCCGCCAGCCGCATGCGCATCGAGGAGAAAAGGCGGGACCAACTTGAGCAGTTGAGCCTCCGCAAACCGGTACAGCAGCAGGAACGCAACGATCACGCGAATGTGCTTCTTGCGGAAAAATTCTGCGAAGACCTCCAAATAGCCGGCACCGACCGAAGTCCGGTCACGACGCAACGTATCTGTCGCCGGTCTCGGCAAAAACGCCCAATGATAACCCGCGATCGCGCAGAATAAAACCGCTGCGACCCCGAAGACCCACGCCCACGCGAGTGCCACGTTGCCCAATTTCACCTGCAACGTCCCGGCGAGCCACACGAGTCCGCCTTGACCGGCGATGGTCGCCAAGCGGTAAAACGTACTGCGCACGCCGACAAACGCCGCCTGCTGGTGCGGCGGCAGCGCGAGGAGATAAAAGCCGTCGGCGGCGATGTCATGGGTCGCCGAGCTGAAGGCCAGCAACCAAAACACCACCAGCGTCCCGCGCAAAAACCACGGCCCAGGCAAAAACAACGCGACAGCCGCCAGCGCGGCGCCAAGCACGAATTGCAAGCCCACGATCCAGAACCGCTTCGTCCGATAGAGATCTACCACCGGAGACCACAACGGCTTGATCACCCACGGCAGATAAAACCAACTCGTGTACAGCGCGATGTCGGTGTTGGTGACGTGGAGGTTTTTGTAGAGCACCACCGACAGCGTCATCACTGCCACGTACGGAATGCCCTGCGCGAAATAAAGCGTCGGGATCCACCGCCACGGATGCGGTGAGTTGAGCGTGGGCGATTCCATGTCCGTTATCCGGCGCACGGTGACGGCTTTCTCCGGTCAGCACCATCCCGGAATGGCGCTCCGGCATCGCAGATATTTTTCACGATCATGCCAGAGCTCACAAAAGCAGAAGGTACGACCCTTGTGCTTTGGCCTGTTTTTCGTGGCGGACACCCGCTACTATACCCTCGAATGCGCGCAGGCTGCGACGACCATTTTGGCCACAAAAGGCGGGCAGAAGGCAACGCCGCTCCGCCGCCACCGAAGGGGAACTCTCACCACAAAGACACAGAGGCACAAAGAACCGAAAAGAACGACCTGCCTGAATTTCTCCGTGTCTTCGTGTCTCTGTGGTTCAACTCCTACCGGTTCATGGGCGGGCAGGAGCATATACGCAGGCTACCGAATACCGTCCTGCCGGGCGAGCGTCGCTTTTCGCGCGAGGACGAACGCCTTCACGGAGACCGGCTGGTTTTCGTCGTCGTTCGCGGATGTGTCCTGATCGAGGTCTTGCACGAATTGGGCGTAGCTCCACGGTTTGTGAGTGTCAGCCTTCACGTCGTCGGCAATCAACGTGTGATACTGACGTGCGATTGGGCCGAGGCGTTCCCAACTGAGCCAGTCTTCAACCACGTAGCGAATCGTGCGCACGTATCGGGCTCGGTAGGACGGCACCACGAGCAGCTTGGTGAGCAGCGGACGGTCTTTGTCCCCGAGCGCGTCGAGTGGCAGCCATTGCTCGTAGGTCACGGCGAATTCACGGCTGGAACCGCTGCGTCGCGCCCCTCGGCCGCGTCCTCCCGCACGGCCGAAACCGAGCGGAATGGGTCCGAGGGACACGCCCGCATTGACCGGCGAGCCGTTGCCGGAACGCTCGGACTCATGGCGGTCGGGCGGAGCCGTGGCCACGGACTCCAAATGGCTGATACGAGATTGGTCAGCTTGGAAAACCGTGCGGGAAAAAACGGTGCCCAGCCCGCGTTGGATGTCTTCGCGTGTCAGCCAGGGATGTTTGCCCTGCTGCCAAGCCGCGAACCAGCCGGAGAACGCCTCGACGAATTCCGCTTGGGAGACTCGGCCAGCGGCTTTGCGATCAACCACCGCGTAGAAATCCCGGCCGAGAATCGCGGGAGCATCGTCACCGCCGAAAGTTTGAGTCGAGCGTTGGTCGCGGACCGAGGGCGGCGTGACGAGATTGCGAAAACTCGTGAGGAACTGGTCGCGCGCGATTTCAGCGGGATGCTCTTCGTCCATCATAAAAAACCACGCGCGGGCGAACTCCAGCCACTCATCGCGCGAAAGTTTCTGGTCGTCGTTGTGATCCGCTTTATTGACGAAGCTGTAGCTCAGGAGCAGCGCGAGATCGGTCCCGGCTTGTTTAGGGAACTCGAGCGCTTTGGCCGCGCGGGCGAGGATTTCTTTCTCGCGATCTACAGACGAGGCGGCGCCAACGGCATCGGGTTCGCGCGATTCGCCGATACGGCGTTTTGACGACCGCTCGGAACCGCGGCCGCCACGCTCGCCGCGCGGGCGCTCGACCTCCTCTCGGGTTTCCGCGAGCTGCAGAACGGATTCGGCGATGAGTGGCACAAAATGAAATCGGCCCTCGAGATCGAGATAGAGCCCGTAGCCGCCGCCGGTCTGCCGGTAGCCCGACTGATTCATGAGGGCGTGTTCGACGGCCAGGAACTTGAGCGCGCCTTCCACATCGAGCAGCGGAGCGAGCGCCGCCGGGAGTTCAGCCGGCGGGGTGCGATCCAACGTGCGGCAAAGTTCGATCAAGCGCGCCCAGGCGACGGGATCTTCAGGCGTGTCGAGCCGGTAAGCTTCGCGATAGGGTTCGGGTGCGTCACCAAGGTAGGCGAGGGTGCCGCCGGGCGACACGGTGAAACGCGCGCGCGGGTCGAGGGAAAATGTTGTCCAATAAAAGCGTCATCGAACGGCTGCACGCTGAGGTAAATGCCGCGCGATTCGCCGTTGATGGCAACGCGGACGAAATTCGCGCGAGGCGCCGGGCCAAACGCGGCGGCGATGCGGTAGAACAGTGCGGCGCGGATCAGGGTTGGATCGTGGCGGAGATCGAAGAGTTGAAGGCTTCTCTCGCCGTCGCGGAATGGCGCGTCGAAAGCGAGTTCGAGCGAACGTTTGTAGCCGGCGGGAGAAAGCGCGTCTGCGCTCGGAGTCAGAAAACGCGCGCGCGCGGGCGGCAGGGTTTTGCCGTCGAGCACGACTCGGGCGATAAGGGGAATATCGGTGCGCGCGAAATCCGCCAGGGATTGTTTCCAGTCGG
>DAITQE010000039.1:10111-12330 GCA_036833235.1 Opitutus sp. | reverse complement strand
GATCACCGGAGCTTTCAGACCTGCTTCGCGCAGAGCCAGCAGTGTCGCGGCGCCATCCATCCCCGGCATCGTCAAGTCGAGCATCACCGCGACGTAAGGCTCCTCCGTTTCCCGAAACAATTGAAGCGCCGCATCGCCACCACTCGCGACATCCACCGTCAGGCCGTGACTTTCCAGCACATGAGCAATTAGTTCCGCGAGAGCCGATTCGTCGTCCACCACGAGCACGCGTCCGGTCGCTCTCCATCGCGGCTTTTCGGAGGCGTTTTCCAGTCCCACGTCCTGCAGTGGGAACAACAGCGTAAACGTCGTGCCTTCTCCCACCGTGGAATCAACGTTAACGGAACCTCCATGCCCACGCATGATTCGCCCAACAGCCGACAGCCCGATACCTGTACCTTTTGGTTTCGTCGTAAAAAAAGGTTCGAAGATGCGCTCTTTGATCTCCGTGGGCATTCCCTGGCCGTCATCGCGCACTCGCAGCTCGATGTAATCGCCTGGAGCGACGCGGCGGGGATCTCCCTGCTTCAGATGCAAGTGGCTCGTATCAATCCAGACGTTTCCGCCGCGATCGCTCATCGCTTCCGTCGCGTTGATCAGGAGATTCAGCAGAATTTGCCGGAATTCGACAGCCGAGCCGTTAGTGGTGGAAGGGACCGCGCAAAGCTGAAGGTGAAACTGCACGCGCTTCGACGAGATGCTGCCTAGGCTTGCTGCATCTCTTATAAGCAAATGCAGGTCCACCGTCTCGTTATCGCGATCCGCCTGACGGACATGGCTAAGGACTTGCGTGCAAAGGTCACGAGCCCGCATCCCGGCGTCGACCGCGTTCTTGAGCATCAGCGTCGCGTTTGGCCGGTCGCCAATCTCTTCCATCGCCAGCTCGATGTATCCGTTGATTCCCGTCAGCAGGTTATTGAAGTCATGAGCCAAGCCACTCGCGAGGAGCCCCATGCTTTCAAGCCGGGCGCTTTCCTGAGCGCACTTCAAAATTGCCAGTCTCTCTGCTTCTGCCTGCGCACGAAACTGAACGTCATTCATTGGCGAGCCTTGCTTGGAATTCTGGAGAGGAGTCTGAGTTCATTCGCCTTCGCCCCTGCTCTGTTGCTGCCGAAAAAAGGGGAAAAACAGTAAACAAGATTGCAGGAATTTTGCAAACGATGGCAAAGCCGTTTGGCACCGATTTCGATGCGAGTCGGGTCACCAATCGCGCCAGCAAGCTGGCCGGCGCTGGCGGCCTATACATCAATTACGACTCCAAAAACAAAAGACGTTGGAGGGGTGAAAAAATGATCAAACGTCACCGGTTCTCGCTGCGGCGCTCTCTATTTCAGACCAGCGTGCCGTAATGCAGTTTTAATGAACGTCGAGCCTTCC
The DNA here is from genome assembly GCA_036833235.1 of Opitutus sp. Lineage (GTDB taxonomy): Bacteria > Verrucomicrobiota > Verrucomicrobiia > Opitutales > Opitutaceae > Opitutus. The sequence goes on along the minus strand of DAITQE010000039.1, from coordinate 10,953 downwards.
AGCGCCCACGTATCTTTGCGAGACTCGGTCCGCGAAATCTCCCCGCCAATCGCGCGCACGGGCCAGAGAGTGGCTGTGCCGGCGTCGCACGGAGAAGAGGAAATCACCGGAGTGGTCGTCGAAGTGACACCTTCCACCTCGACCAACCCAGGTCACCTCATGATCTACGACGTGAAAAACAAGCGCGTGGTAATCAAGAGCCCGGCACCTACGAGCATCAAGTCAGCCTGAGGCCCCGCGCGTCACGCAGCGCCCGTGCCACGTGGCATGAGTCGATGTAGGTGGCGCGCTTGCCGCGCAAGGTTCGTTCGCGTGCGGGAGTTGCACGACGAGCGCTCTCGCCCAATATCTTCAAGCTGGCGCTTATTCAAAATCTGACTTGCGCCCGAATTACTTCTTGGCCGCGAATTCCGATCGCATCCAGTCATCCAGCAGACCCTTGTCATAAACCAACGGGTCGCTGCGATCCAAATGAATGGTCGTCAGGAATGCCATGTCGGAGAGCCGCCGCGTACCTTCTTTGATGACCGCCCCAGTCGCATCGACGAGCTGGAAGGTGAGCTCGATACGCGGGAAATAAATGTCCTTCACGATTCGAACATCGCGAAAATTTGGACTCCGCCACGGCTCGATTTCCCCTGCGAGATCGACATCAGTGATCTTCACCTTGAGCTTTTGTCCTTCCGGAATGTAGACGGACGCTCTCCGCTCGATATGCTCCTTCAGGGCTTCGAGATTTCCGTCGCGGCCCCAATCCGATCCACGTTCTCCGTCGGCGCGGACCTGGAGGGCGCCAGCCGCACCTTTGCCTCGTCGGCGCAGCAGCCCGTGCAACGTGATTT
>DAITQE010000039.1:9236-10101 GCA_036833235.1 Opitutus sp. | reverse complement strand
CTCCGTCGGCGGCGTCCGTAAATTTCTCTGGGTTAACAAACGTCACTTCGGCGCGAGAAGCCGTGGGCGTGCGAGTTTTCGAAGCCGCCGCAGGTGCAGCCTGCAGGCCGATTAGCAGCAACGGCGCGATCGCAGCAAGAAGGGTAATGCGTCGGGATTTCATTTTTGCGCGTGGTTAATTGTGGAACAGCCCTGATGGCGGACAACCGCCTCTCAGGTGACCTCTGACGTTGTGGATCATCACCTCGGTTACACATTGTTACAATCAGGAAGTAATCGGGACACGTTCCCAATGGATAGTGCGGCGTGGATTCTTACCTGCCAGACAACGCCACGGCGAACGGCACCGGCTCATGAAGAAGCTCGTCGTCACCGGTCTCGCGGTCGGAGGCGTCTTGGCCGCCGTTCTCCTCTTCACGCGCACGCGACCGACGTCGTCCATAGAATCAACCGGCAACGCGGAGATCGTTCGCGTGGCCCGGCGGAATATCGGAACCGTCGTCAAGGCGACCGGCGTGATCAAGCCGCGCGTCGGCGCGGAGGTTCGCGTGGGCTCACGCCTGTCCGGCGTCGTGAAGCGCCTTTACGTCAAAGTCGGCGACTCGGTCGAGAAAGGACAACTGCTCGCCGAACTGGACGACCGCGATCTCGTCGCACGTCGGGATGAATCCGCCGCCGACGTGGAGCGTGTGCGCGCCGAGCTGCGCTACGCCCAGACCGACCTGCAGCGCAAACGCGAGTTGAACGCCGCCAACGTCATCGCGCCCAGCGAGCTGGATCTCGCGGAACGCGCCTGCTCGGTCGCTGAGCAGCAGGTCGGCGTGGCGCAGGCATCCCTTGCGTATGCGACCACCCAGTTGGACTA
>DAITQE010000039.1:8089-9226 GCA_036833235.1 Opitutus sp. | reverse complement strand
CACCCGTATCGTCGCACCGATTACAGGTGCGGTCGCCTCCGTTTCGACGCAGGAGGGCGAGACGGTTGCCGCAAGTTTCGCGGCGCCGACGTTCCTGACGCTCATCGATCTGTCCCGCCTCGAAGTTTGGGCCTATGTCGACGAGACAGATATCGGCCGTATCCAAAACGGCCAGCAGGCCCGGTTCACCGTCGACACCTATGCCGGCCAGGAATTCTCGGGCCGCGTCACGACCATTTATCCGAAAGCGGAGATTCGGGACAACGTCGTTGACTACGTCACAGTCGTGAGCTTCCAGCCGCCGCGCGATCGCGTGCTTCGGCCGGAAATGACCACGACCGTTCGAATCGCGCTCGATCTGCGGGAGCACGCCTTGAGCCTGCCGGTGCGCGCTGCTCGCTGGGACGGAGCGCGCTCGTTCGTGCTGTCGCCGCGAAACGGAGCGGTGGAGCGACATTGGGTCACGACGGGCAGGCGCGACGATAGCAATTGGGAAATTACCGAAGGCCTCCGCGAAAACGATGCGGTGCTGGTCGGCGGAACAAACAAAACAGGAGACGAGGAACCATGATTGAACTACAAACGATCGGTAGAACCTACACGCGACCGACGGGAGAGACAGTCCGCGCGGTGGCGGATTTCTCCCTGCAAATCGAACGCGGCGAATTCGTCGCCATCGTCGGCACATCCGGCTCGGGCAAGTCGACGCTGATGAATATTCTCGGCCTGCTCGATCGCCCCACGACGGGCCGCTACCTGTTCGATGGCCGCGACGTCGCGGGTCTCAAGGTGGCGGAGCAGGCGCGGTTCCGCAATGAGCATGTCGGCTTCGTGTTTCAGGCTTTTCACCTCCTGCCACGGACCAGTGCCCTCGATAATGTCGAGCTGCCACTCCTTTATTCTCAACGTCCGTCGATCGCCGGACTCGGCCGAAAAGCATTGGAGGCAGTTGGACTGACGGACCGCATGCGGCACACCCCGTCCGAACTTTCGGGCGGACAGCAACAGCGCGTCGCGATTGCCCGGGCGCTCGTCAACGAGCCGGAGTTGCTGCTCGCCGACGAGCCGACCGGCAATCTCGATGCTCAATCGGCCGGCGAGATCATGGAGATTCTCGACGCCCTGAATCGATCGGGC
>DAITQE010000039.1:4766-8079 GCA_036833235.1 Opitutus sp. | reverse complement strand
GGTCACGCACGATCGGGCCGTCGCCGCGCGTGCACGTCGCATGGTGCGTCTCGAAGGCGGCCGCCTCGCCGCCGACGATGTCTCTGCGACAGCGGAGAACGAACATCCCGGGAGCAAGCGTCTGCGCATTGGAGGGACCGGCTCTGTCGGGTCCGAGAACACCCGTGGCTCCTCGCCCGCCAAACCGGACGACACGGATGTCGTCCCTCCTCATCCGAGCCGACGCAATCAGGATATCGAGCCCAACCTGAACAAACAGGAGGATACGCAATGAACACAGGACGCCTCATCGCCCACAGCGTTCGCGCGCTCGCGCGGTATCGACTGCGCACCTGCTTCATTATGCTGGCCAGTCTCGTCGGCGTGGCCGCGTTGACCTTTGTCCTCTCGATCGGACGCGGAGCCCAGCGCAAGATGCTCACGACGGTCCGTCAGATTTTTGGCGACTCGGCGATCCTGATCGGCGCTGGTCCTCACCAGATCATGGGCGGTCCGCGCGCGGATGCCGCGCGCCTCACGATCGACGATATCGACGCGATAGCCCGGGCGCTGCCGGAGATCGAAATGTGGGATCCGCAGCAAACCTTGTCCGCGTCCGTCCGCCGCGGTGACGCAACCGCCACCGTCCGGGTGCTCGGCCAATCGGAGCGCTCGGAACGCGTCTGGGGACGCAGCGTCGTGCGTGGAGTGTACTTCGACGCCGCCGCGGTGCATCGAACCGAGCGCGTGGCGCTCATCGGCCGGACCGCGGTCCGGGAGCTGTTCGGCGCAAGCGATCCGTTGCACGGCGAGATCCTGATCGAAGCGGTGCCCTTCACTGTGATCGGAGTTCTCGAGTCCTTCGGCACCGACCTGCATGGCATGGATCGCGACAACGAAATCGTGGTGCCGGTATCCACGCTCATGCGACGCCTCGCCAATCTCGACACAATCTCCGCGGCCAAGCTGTTGGTGAAGGATTCCGACCATATCGAGGAAACGACGCGCGCGGTCAGGCAGCTGCTGCGCGCCCGCCACGCCCTCGCGGCCGGACAGCCGGACGATTTCAACCTGATCACGCCGGTGGAGGTAAAACAGATGATGGGCAAAGTGCGGCGCGTGCTCTCGCTCTACCTGCCGCTGGCGTCGATCGTGGTCCTGCTCGTGGGCGGCATCGTCGCGGCCACGCTGATGCTCGGATCGGTCACCGCTCGCGTCAGCGAGATCGGATTGCGCCGCGCCGTCGGCGCGCGCCCCGGCGACATTGGGATGCAGTTTCTTATCGAAACAACTGTCACCATGCTCGGTGGCGGGCTCGGCGGCATCGCTCTCGGGCTCGCAGCCGCGGAGATCGTGGCGGCCCACCTGCACCTCGTCGGCGTATTCTCGTGGAGCGCCGTGTTGCTCGGCCTGCTCATGTCCACGGCAACGGGATTGCTGGCGGGCGTCATCCCGGCACGCCGGGCAGCGCGCCTGCTCCCAGCCGATGCGCTGCGATGAAACTGCGCCGGCGGTTCACCTCATCGCTGGGGCCCCTGCTCGCGCATCGAGTGCGGACAGCCCTGACGTTGTCTGGGGTCGCCGTCGGCGTTGCCGCGGTCATCGTTTCCCGGGCGATCGGCGGAGGCGCGCAACAGGAAATGCTTCAAACCATCGAGCGCATGGGAACGAATCTCCTGATCGTCAAGCCCCTGCCGGTGAAGCGCCTCGTAGCCCGTCCGGAGATCGGCGGCCTCGCCACCACGCTCAGCGTCGAGGATGGCGAGGCGGTTGCGGGAGTTCCGTTCGTCAGCGAGACGGCCCCCGGCCTCGAAGGCAACATGCCGGTGAAGATCGGTCGCATCGCAATGAAAACCACCGTACGGGGAACGACTCCAGCTTTCGCTTCGGTGCGCCGCTTTCAGATCGCGGCAGGACGATTCTTCGACGCCGACGACGATCGGGCGGGCCGGCGCGTCGCTGTGTTGGGTGCGCGCGTCAATGACGACTTGTCCCAAGGTCGCCCGCTCGTCGGTCAGGAGATCCGGATTCGCGGCGTGCCATTCGACGTAATTGGCATCCTGCAGGCGAAGGGCACCACCGCCGATGGCGCCGATCAGGACAATCAGGTTCTTGTGCCGTTGCGAACCGCCTTGCGTCGAGTCTTCAACGCGACATGGCTCACCTCGGTGTATGTTAGCGTCATTGAACCGGCCCGAATGAACGATGCGGACGCGGGGATTCAGCGCGTCATTCGTGCCCGGCATCAGCGCGGGACCGATCGGAAGGCCGACGATTTCGCCGTGCAGAACACAGCCAACACCCGCGCGTTCCAGCAAAAGATGACCGAATCGCTCAGTCGGTACGCGACTTGGCTCGCCGCAATCGCGCTGCTCGTCGGCGGTATCGGCCTCATGGCGCTCATGCTGCTTTCCGTCCGCGAACGCACAGCCGAGATCGGTCTGCGCATGGCCGTCGGCGCGCAGCCGCGCGACATCCTGATCCAGTTCCTGATCGAAGCCACCACGCTGGCGCTCGGTGGCTGGACCATCGGTATCATCCTCGGCGGCGCCGCCGCTCTCGCGGTGGCGCTGGGCACGAGTTGGACAGTCGCCGTGCCCATGACGTCGATCGCGGCATCGTTCGGCCTGGCGGTGATCATCGGACTCGGCTTCGGGGCTCTGCCGGCCGGAAGCGCGGCTCGCATTCCTCCGATCCAGGCGTTGTTGATGACATGATGAGTAACCACAGTGCGAGTACAACGACCGGGCATGCGGCCAGCACTCGGATCCTGATCATCGATGACGACGTACGGCTGAACACGCTGTTAATCGAGTATCTCGGCCGCTTCGGCTGCTCCGTCCGGGCGGTTGCCCATCCCCGCGACGGGCTGCGCGCGTTGAAGGCTGAACCGCCCGATCTCGTCATTCTCGACGTCATGCTTCCGGAAATGGACGGGCTCGCGGTGTGTCGCAAAATTCGTGAGACAACGCGGGTTCCGATCATCATGCTCACCGCGCGCGGCGACGTCGCTGATCGGATCGTCGGGCTCGAGATGGGAGCGGACGACTACCTACCAAAACCGTTCGAACCGCGCGAACTCGTGGCCCGGATACAAGCCGTGCTGCGACGTGGTCCGACTGAGGACGAGGAGATCGCGCGCGTCGGCGCACTCGAGGTCAACCGCACGACTCGGTCGGCCCGGCTGGATGGCCGGACGCTGGCCTTGACGACGGCCGAGTTCGAGCTGCTCGCGTTTCTGGTGCGCAATCGCGGTCGCGTGATGACGCGCGAACGCATCATGGACGAAACGAAAGGCATCGACTGGGAAGCCTACGACCGATCGATCGACGTC
>DAITQE010000039.1:0-4756 GCA_036833235.1 Opitutus sp. | reverse complement strand
CTGGTGAGCCGGCTGCGGCAAAAGCTCGATGACGATCCCAAACAGCCGACGTTCATCCGCACCATCCGGGGAGTCGGCTACAGCTTTATCGGAGGTGATCGTGAGCGAGAATGATCAGGACATCGACACGGCTCAGCGCAACCCGCATCGGGCCGGCGCGCGCTGGTCCGAGTTGCACCATTCGGTGTTCGCCAAGCTCGTAGTCATCATGGTGTCGATGGCAGCGAGTCTGTTACTCGTGGTCAGTTTCTTTTTCTGGCTGATCATCGGCCCCAACCTGCACACCTCGATCGATCGCGTCTTGGAGGAATACATACGTGGCGTGGCAGCCAGCTCGCCGGACTTCACGACCGCGAAGGAATTGAGCACGCGTCTGAATATCCAGGTGCGCTACGAGGGACCCCGCGACGCCTGGTCCACCGCGAGCGATCTGCCGGGGATCGACGAGGTTCAGCACGGGCGGGTCACGAAAGAGAGCGGCGTCTTTCTGCGTCGGAATTACTTCGTGGCCTCCGCAGCGGACGGAGGATTTTATTTGTTTGCATGGAGATTGGGCAGCCGGATGAACGAGATCCACTCCACCCTGCTCGCGCTTCTTCTGGCGGTGATGGTGGTCGTGATCATCACAACCTATGTTGTCCTCAACCGGCTGCGCGCCGTTGCGGCGGTTAAGCGACGGCGTGGCCCGATTGAGCGCGGGCCAGCTGGACGTCGTGCTGCCCAACAAAACGCGCGACGAATTTGGCCGGCTAACGGAGGCGTTCAATCAGATGGTGCGGCGGGTCCGGGCGATGATTGGCGCGCGCGATCAGCTTCTGCTCGACGTGAGCCACGAGCTTCGATCGCCGCTCACGCGGCTGAAAGTCGCACTCGAGCTGTCGCCTCCGAACGCGCAACGGATCGGCATGTCGGCCGATGTCGCGGAAATGGAGCGGATGATTGCGGAGCTTCTGGAGCTAGAGCGGCTGCGCAGCGGTCACGGTCTGCTGCGATCACGTCGGGATCTGCGGCCGATTCTCCACGAGGTGGCCGAAGCATTTCAGGACAAGTCGCCGGGCGTTCGGATTATCGCACCGTCGCACGAGCTGATGGTCGACATCGACGCGGAAAAGATTCGCATTGTCCTGCGCAATCTTTTGGAGAATACCGCCAAATATGGTTCGTCGCAAAATCGGCCGGTGGAGATTTCCGCAGAGAACGACGGCGCCAACACGATGGTCCGCGTGACGGACGACGGACCGGGAATTCCAGAGGGCGATGTCGAACGAGTCTTCGAGCCTTTTTATCGTGCGGACCCGTCCCGCTCGAAGGCTACCGGTGGCTATGGGCTCGGACTCAGCATTTGCAAGCGAGTGATGCAGGCGCACGGCGGCGACATCGCGCTCGAACGTCACCATCGCCCCGGCGCCACATTCATCCTGACGTTTCCCCGGACAACGTGAGGGTTTCGTAAACAGGTTACGCCTCGATCCCGAGCTTTTCCAAGAGACGCTGCAGATCTTCGTTGCCTCGGTATTCGATCACGATGCGGCCTTTTTTTGGCGTGTGGAGCACGGCAACGCGCGCGCCGAGATGCGACGTCAGTTTTTTCTCGATACCGGCCACCGTTTCCGCGTCCTTGGTGGGCAGGCTCTTCGTTTTGGACCGCGGCACCGGACCCACGGTGGTCTTGCGCTCCAAAACCAATTTCTCGGTGCCACGGACGCTGAGGCCTTCTTCGATCACTCGCCGGGCGAGCACCGTGCGTTGCGCGGGATCGATCACCCCGAGCAAAACTTTCGCATGCCCGACGCTCAAAAGATTGCGGGCAACAAAGCCCTGAATCTCCGCGTCGAGCGCGAGCAAGCGTAACGCATTGGCCACGGTCGCGCGTCCTTTGCCAACCCGATCGGCGGCCGTTTCCTGCGTGAGATCGAAGTCGCGAATCAAACTCGCAAAACCGTGCGCTTCCTCAATTGGGTTCAGCCCTTCACGCTGTAAATTCTCGATCAACCCGAGGGCCGCCGCCGAGGCGTTGCTCGCTTCGACAATCCGCGCGGGGATTGTTTTGATCTTCAGAAGCTGAAACGCCCGCCAGCGGCGCTCGCCAGCGATCAGTTGAAATTTTTCTGCATGCTTTCGCACAACGATCGGCTGCAACAAGCCTTCCGATCGAATGCTCTCGGCCAGCTCGTGGAGCTGTTCAGGCGGAATCTCCCGGCGCGCTTGATAAGGGCTCGGCTCCACCTGTTGCACGCTGATCTCCTGATAACCGGGCGCTCCGTTTGCAGCAGGGGCAGGCGAAGAAGCTGCCGCGGAAGTCGAGGCGGCTGGTTTGGGAGCGGCCGGCGCGGCGCTGGCGATCAGACCGCCGAGGCCGCGGCCCAGGCGGGATTTGGGTGCTGCAGACATGAGTTATTTGCCTCCGGGAATGAAAAGGGTCTGACCGGCGTTGATGCGCGATGCATCGGAAATTTTGTTGGCGTTGATGATATCTTGTATCTTGGCGCCGGTTTTTTTCGCAATCAGCGCGAGCGTATCGCCTTTTTGGACGGTGTAGCTGATGCCTTCTTTCGCGTAGTCGTCGGAGAAATTGGTTTTAACGGGAGTCCTGGTCGTCATGCCTTTCGCGAGCGAATCGATCGCCGCGTTTGTCTGCTTCGCCAGCTTCTCCATTTGAACGCCGACCTGCTGGAGCGTTTCGGCTTTCGTGGCCGCAGAGGCCGACCGAATGCTTTGATTGAGATTCGCGACCGCATCGTTCAACTGGGTGGAAGTAACATACGATCGCTCGGCCGCGCCCGCTTTGCCGCGCAAATCGGTATTCTCCCGTTCGAGCTGTTCGATGCGAAGCGAGAGCTCGCCAACGCGTTGAACCAGACCGCGAACATCTTCGCGCATGTTGGCGATCTCGAGTTGAGTCGAACTGGTTTGCGCCGATGCGCCGACCGCCAGCACGCATCCGCACAACAAACGTTTAAACATGGTCGTGAGATTGGGCAAAGCGTGCACGAAAACAAGCGGGTTGTGATTTGGAAAGTCGATAACCACCTGGAAATTCCTGCACGGTTCACGGGTGCGATTTCGTCATTTCCGGAAGGGAATGGTGGCGACAAGCGGCGGCATCGTTCGCGAAGGCAATAGAGTCGAAGCCGCGATCGGAAAGCCGCGCAAAAACTCCGCGGCTGGCAGCATTTTTCCACCCGGTCTTTGCAGCCGATGCACCCGCAATACGCCATCGCCCGTTGTCACGAGAAGGCCTTCGGTGTCCGCGCCGAGGACCGTCCCGGGAGTGCGGCCGTCCCGCTCGCTTCGATCTGAGGGCGGGACGTCCGCGCTCCCATGAAAAACGTCCGCGCGTCCAAACTTTACCGGGTGGCCGTCGATTTCGACGCTGCACGCGGGCCACGGGAAAAGTCCGTTGATGCGTGCGGCGAGCACGGCGGCGGGCGCATTGAAATCGAGCACGCCGTCCTGTTTTTCCAATCGCCGACAAAACGTCGCGTCCGCGTCCACCTGCGGCACAAACTCCAGTGTGCCCGCGCCCAAAAGCGGCAACGCACGTGCGAGCAGCGGCACGCACGCCGCTGCCAGTTTCGCTTCCACTTCAACGGCACTGTCCAGCGGCGCGATCGACACTCGTTCAACATCGGCGACGGGGCCGGCATCGAGACGTCGGACGATTCGCATGAGCGTCACGCCTGTTTCCGTTTCACCGCACGCGACGGCCGTTTGGATGGGCGATGCGCCGCGATATCTTGGCAGGAGTGACGTATGTAAATTGAGAGTGCCGAGTCTCGGCGTGCTGATGAAATCGTCGCGGAGAATATGGCCGTACGCCATAACCAGAGAGAAATCAACGTGGAGCGCAGCGAGCTGAAGGCGCACGTCTTCCGTTAGTTTCTCCGGTTGAAAAACAGGCAGCCCGTGCGCCAGCGCCCACGTTTTGATTTCATTCGCCGTGATTTTCTGACCGCGCCCAACCGGACGATCGGGCTGCGTGAAAACCGCGACCAGTTTGGCCAGCGAGCTCCCCTCGCCCGCCAGCCATTCGAGCAGCGGCAACGCGATGGGATCAGAGCCAAGAAATACGACGCGCAGCGGCTGATTCATCGGTTCTTTTTCGTTCGAAATTCGAACACAGAATTTGAACAGAAGACACGGCTTTCCGGTCGCTCAATCCTCGATGGTCCCGCCCTCGCGGTCCGCGGCGTCTTCACTCGCCCGCCATTTCGGCGTGTGCGGCTCCTGCCTGGCTTTTTCCTGCGCGGAACGGATCGCCGAAAACGACATGCCCGGGTCGTGTTTTTCCTTGCCGACGAGATCGAAATAAATCGGACAACCAGCGAGGTCGAATTCCTCAACCAGCCCCGCTTCGAGATAACGGCGGTACTGTTCGGTGAGTTTCTCTTCCCGATTGCAGAAAAGTTTAATGCGGAACGGACGCGTGCCCGTTTGCGTCGCGTAGTAAACGCGGAATCGCTTGCCACCCACCGCCGGCGGCGGCGTACGTTCGGCGAGATAGCTGATGATCTTGTTCAATTTCGCCGTCGGCAATTTGGTATCGAGCATGCGGTTCAACTTCACCGCGGCGTTGAGCATGCGATCGACTTCGTAGCCGCTCATCGCGGATACAAAAATGACCGGCGAACCCGGTGTGAAATACAAGCGCTCGAACAGTGCGTGCTCGTATTTCTCACGGTAATCGCGCTCGCTTTTGTAAGGTTTGAATCCGCCCTGGCTCTTGAACGCATCTGTCACCAAGTCCCATTTGTTG
>DAITQE010000038.1:0-12333 GCA_036833235.1 Opitutus sp. | reverse complement strand
TTTGCTCGGCGGGACGCCGAGCAAGGCACGCGAGACGCGTGCGCTCCCCGGACCACCAGCCTTTTCTGCTGATGATTTGAATCCCCGCTGCGGGTCCTTTGTTTTGAAACCTGATCTTGTAGGCTGCCAGCTTGCTGGCGCGATCGAAGCGCGAGCCAGCTCGCGGCCGACCCCGTAACGGATTTTGCGCGACTAAAACGAAAGACCGCGCCCCCGCTGCGGGTCCGGCCACCTCTGTGTTTGCCAAACGTACTCGTGACGCGTTATGCAGGTCCTTCTCCTATGCGCAGTTTTTTCTACCTCCTTCTGCTCGGCGTCATTCTCCTCACGATCGCTATCGTCGTGCGGTCCGGTATGCTCGCGAGAAAGGATCCTGGCCGTCCGATTAACAGTGCGATGCGCGAAGCCCTCGAACAAGAAGGCACGCCGGAATTTAGCGGCGTCGATATCGATATTATCCGGCACAAATATCCGACCGCCCATCGCACATCCTCGGGATTGCTTTATGTCGTGCGCGCGCCCGGTTCAGGCAAAGAGCTGCCCCGCGTAGGCCAGGAAGTGATCGCCCAGTACGACGGTCGTCTGCTCGACGGCACACCCTTTGATAGTTCCTACACCAGCGGAGTACCGTTCACGTTTCGCGTGGGAACCGGCGCAGTGATCAAGGGCTGGGACGAGGCGTTCCTCACGATGCACAAAGGCGAAAAACGCACGCTCATCGTTCCCTATTGGCTCGGCTACGGGCTCGTAGGCCGGCCTCCAAAAATCCCGCCGCGCGCCACGCTCGTGTTCGAAGTCGAGCTGATCGATTTTCGCTAGGTTTTTGCGCAGCAAAAACCTTACAAGCCCACCAGCGAGCCGTTTCGCTTGATCCAGTGCTCCGCCTCCTGCCACGAGGGACAGACTTCCTCAACCCGCGCCCAGAATCGAGCGGAGTGGTTCATCTCCCGCAGATGCATCAGCTCGTGGTAAATGATGTAATCGCGGACAAATTCCGGCGTTTGCACGAGGCGCCAGTTGAGCGAAATCGTTCCATTCGCGGAGCACGAGCCCCAGCGCGACCGCTGATTGCGCACGACGACTTGTTTAACATCCACGCCGGTGACCGCGGCCAACTCCCAGGTGCGCGCCGGCAGTTCGATTTTTGCCCGGTGCAGAAAATGCGATTCGAGCGTCGCCCGTAGATCGCCTTCGAAACGGGCTACGCGAAACACATCCGCCCCGAGGCAGACCTGCGGTTTTCCGAGTGGCGAACGCAACTCGGGATTCGGCAGAGCCGCCGCGCGAATTTCCCTCAGCTCGCCGCGCCACAACACACGCGTCCCGATCGTCCACACGTCCGCGCCACGCGGTTTGTGCCGCTGGCGTTCACGCGCGCGTTCCAGCCATTCGGTATGTTCTTCGACGAAACGGCGCGCCTCGCGTTCAGAGCCGCGCGCGGGAATCGTCGCCACCGCGGTGCCATCACGCTTCAGCGTCAGACGATAGCCGCGCGCCCGATCGCTGCGTTGAAAAACAATTTCCGCGCCCGAGCCTGACGTCGTTGCGACCGATGCCGGCGGCGCAGGCGGCGACTTGTGCACGCCACTTTCTGGCGTAAACAAGCTGAACAAATCCTGTTGCTGCCCCGCATCGCTCATTACCGTCCGGATTTGAAAGCTCGGCGGCGCGGCGTCAACAACGCCATGCTTTCCTGGCGCATTCGCCACGCATGCCAGACCGTCGGCATTTCACCCACGTGCCACGGCACGAGCACCGCAATCGCAACCTCCTCCACTCCCACGAGCACCTGCAGCGCCGCAACGATATGAAATGGCGTCGCGGTCCAGCCAGCGAGCAACGGCACGAGCACGATCACACAAGCAACCACTGTCACCTTTGACGCCCATGTGTGGTAAAACGGCGCGCGTCCCAGACGCAGCAAACCATAAATCATCGCCGCAAAAAACGCCGCCATCACCGCCACGATCCACGGCAGTTCGTGCCGAACTACATCAGGCCACAACAGCGCGAGCCCGGCAAGTCCGACGAAGAGCGTTACATAGTCCGCGAGGCTGTCGAGTTTACGCCCGAGTTCCGAAAACGCCTTGAGCCGCCGCGCCAGGAAACCGTCGAGCGCATCCGTCGCCAGCGCGATCACCAGCAAGCCAACAAACCACGCCCGCGCACCGGCGATCGCCGTCATCAAAACGGCTGGCATCAACGCAAGGCGCGCGGCGCTGAGGATGTTCGGCCAGGGAGACCTGCTCACGCGTGCAATCTGCTCTGACGGCCGCCGGCGCACAAGCCTACCGCACAGTTCTGTGCGATTCTCCTTCGATGTCAGATCGTGGTAGCGGCAGTTATCCCAACCGCGATCTCAAAGAATGGCCATTCCGTCACGACATCGGCTACTGCATCACGCCGCTGCGTTGAACGCGCGAGGTGGCGCCACTCGCCACACGCAGCAGTTCACGGCGCAGCCAATCGAGCGCGGCATTCACCGCGCGGATCTTCGCGGCCGGGCGTGATCCCGGGTAACTGAGCTTCTTGGACCAGACCCCGTGCGGCGCGTGAAGCGCGATGAAAATAGTGCCAACCGGATTGCCGGCCGCGCCGGTTGCCTCGCGCGAAAACCCTGTCACTGCCAGTGCGTAATCGGCTCCGAGCGTCTCCGCGGCGCCGGTTGCCATCGCCACGGCGCACTCGGCACTGACCGCGCCATGTTGCAGCAACAAACACTCCGGCACATCGAGCAGCTGCATGCGCGCATCGTTCGAACAGCACACCACCCCGCCCGCGAAAAATTTACACGTGCCGGAAATCTCCGTGAACGCGTTCGCCAGCAAACCGCCGGTCGCCGTTTCGGCCACGGCTAGTCGCTTCTCCTGGGAGCGCAGCAAATCGCTCACGATCTTCGCCAGCGAATCATGACCGTAACAGGTGAGATCCTCGCCGAGCAATCGCCCGCACTCGCGAGCCGCCGCCTCGAGTTGCGCCGCCGAAAGAATGCCGCTCGTAGAACTGACGCGGCAATCGACCATTCCTTGATGCGCACAAAACGCGACGTTCAGCGCGTCACCATAACGATCGAAAATCGGCTGCAGCTTTGTCTCGAGCGCAGACTCACCTACGCCCGCCGTGCGAATTTGTACGTAAGCTTCGCGGTCGAGCAAGAGTCCCTGTTTCTCGAGGCGCGGCAGAACCTGATCAACGAACATCGGCTGCAACTCGTTGGGCGGTCCAGGCAGCATGCACAGCACGCGTCCATCTTGTTCCACCCACAATCCTGGAGCAGTGCCGTTCGCATTGAGCAAAATCTCGCAGCGCTCGAACCGGTAAGCCTGCTTCAGATTGTTCTCCGTCATCTTGCGACCAAAGGCTGCGAATCGCTCGGAAATCGCACGCTCAATCCCGGGATCGAAGATCAATTTCTGACCGAGCACCTCCGCCAACACTTCGCGCGTCCGGTCATCACAGGTCGGGCCGAGTCCACCGGTGGTGATCACGACGTCGGATCGCGCCCAGCTCTCGCGAAACTGGCGCGCGATCGCATCCGCTTCATCGGTGATCGTGACATTCCGCTGCAACGTTACGCCGCGACGCCCAAGTTGCTGGCCGATAAAGGCGAGATGGCTGTTAACCGTCAGTCCAAGCAGCAGTTCGTCCCCCAGCGTGAGCAGTTCGTATTGAACCTGATTTACAGGTTTGTTGGTGCGATCGGGGTGGACGGAAGAAACCATACTTGCGAGGCGTGAGATTAGGCGAATTCTAAGAAAATGCCAGCCAGTGAACCGGTAAATCTAAAGGAGAAAGTCCGGCATTTGCCGGATAAACCGGGCGTGTATTTGATGAAAGACCGGCTCGGACGAATCGTTTATGTGGGAAAAGCCAAGAGCCTCAAGCGACGCGTTTCATCCTATTTTCAACAGGGCCGCGCGCGCATGGTGATGCAACCGAAAATACGCGCGCTGATCCCGCTGATCGCCGATTTCGACACGGTCGAAGTCAAATCTGAGCCGGAGGCGCTGCTGTTGGAAGGCAAGCTGATCAAGCAATGGCGACCGCGGTACAACACCGACTTCACCGACGACAAACGCTTCCTGCTGGTGCGCGTCGATCCGCATGAAACGCTGCCTCGCTTCCGACTCACGCGTATCAAGAAAGACGATCGCTCGCGTTATTTTGGTCCGTTTGCGCACAGCGGTCTTTTGCGAAAAACGCTCGCGCAAATGCGGCGGCAATTCGGCATTCTCTTGGGCGACGGCAATCCGCAGCAGCTCCCGGATGGCACCTGGCGACTCTACGACGACGTGCGCCAGGAAATTTACGGCGGCATGATCACCGTCACCGCGGACGCCTATCGGCACCGCGTCGAGGATGCCTGCACGTTCCTCGAAGGAAAATCGCGCGAGTGGTTGGAAACGCTGCGCGCGGAAATGACTGACGCCGCCGCGCGGCAGGCGTTTGAAAAAGCGGCGGAGTTGCGCGACGTGGTGTTTGCGCTCGAGGAAACGCTGCGCAAAACCCGGCGCTTCGAGCGGCTCGATCCAACGCGGCCGGCCGTGGACGAGGAGGCGCTCCGTGCCCTCGGCGAAGCACTCTCGTTGTCCGGCCCGCCGCGAACAATCGAGTGCTTCGACATCTCGCACATCTCGGGTACCTTCGTCGTCGCATCGATGGTGCACTTCGCGAATGGACGGCCGGACAAGGACAATTATCGTCGTTTTCAGATCAAGAGTTTCATCGGCAACGACGACTTTCGGGCGATGGAAGAAGTGGTCGGTCGTCGTTACCGACGTCTGGCGGAGGAAGGAAAACTTTTCCCTGATCTCGTCGTGATCGATGGTGGCCGCGGGCAAATTGGAGCTGCATTGAAAGCGTTCATCGGACTCGATGCGATGCCTCCGGCCATCATCGGGCTCGCGAAGAAACATGAGACCGTTTTTTTTCCGGACGATCGACCACCGTTGAATCTGCCGCTGAATCATCCCGGCCTCAATTTGCTGCAGCGCGTGCGGGACGAAGCACACCGATTTGCGAATACGTACAATGCCGTGCTGCGGTCAAAAAAGATTCGCGAAAGCGTACTGGAAGATTTCGCCGGCCTCGGACCCGTGCGGCGTGCCGCGCTGCTGGAGCACTTTGGCAGCATCGACCGACTCCGCGACGCGACGGCGGAGCAGATCGCCGAGGTGACTGGATTCGGGCGGCGTATGGCGGAGGAGCTGTACGGTTTTCTGCATCGCCCAGACACGCCGGTGCCGGAGATCGGACCGGCCAGCGCCGAAGGCGAAAGTATTGAAGGCGAGCACAGCGACGGCGAGCCCGAATCGGTTTAGCGCGTTCGCAGCGATGGATCGAACTGTAGGTTGCGCGCTCGCCGCGCAACGGGTTCGCGGCTGCAGACGTAGCGCGGCGAGCGCGCTACCTACACCCGACACTGAATTTTCACACGGTCGCAATCGCGAATCAACTCGCTGAGTTTCACGCTCGGAAAAACGTCAACATTCCTGCAAACGTGGGGGCCGTCCGATGAAATTCCGTTCGCCGTTTTTTTTCTCCCTCGTCTGCCTTGTCATGACTGCCTCTGCGCCCGCTGAGATCACCCTTGCTCCATTATTCACCGATCACGCGGTGCTCCAACGCGACAAACCAGTCCCGGTTTGGGGACGCGCTGCAGCGGGAGAAAAGATCGCGGTGACATTCCGTGATCAATCCGTCAACGCCACTGCCGATGCCGATGGTCGTTGGATGGTTTGCCTCGCGCCTCTCACCGCGAGCAGTGATTCCGCTGATCTCACAATCGCGGGGAAGAGCACGATCATTTTGCACGACATCGTGGTCGGCGAAGTGTGGCTTGCGTCGGGGCAATCCAATATGGAATGGCCGGTATCCAACCTGTGCGAAGACGAGAAGAAACTGGCGGCGATCGACCTGCCGCTCGTCCGACACTTGAAAGTGGAGCGCGCCGTCGCTGGCGCACCAATAGAGACAGCGACGACCGCCGGCTGGTCGACGGCATCGCCTCAAACCGTGGGAGATTTCAGCGCGGTCGGATATTTTTTTGCGCGCGATCTGCAGCGGAAGCTCAACATGCCGGTTGGAATCGTGAACAGCTCCTGGGGCGGCACGGAAATTGAAGCGTGGATGAGTGACGCCTCGCGACAGGCGACGGCCGTGGGCGCCACGATCGAGGCGAGATGGCAGCAGGCCATGAGCGAATGGCCCGCCGAGCGAGTGGCGCGTTATCCCGCGGATATGGCGGCGTGGCAGAAGGCGGAAGAGACAGCTAAAGCCTCGAAAACAAAAAATCTCCTGGCCTGGCCGCAGCCACCGGCATCGCTCGATTCGCAGGCGCGGCCGGGCGGGCTCTTTAACGCAATGATCGCGCCGCTACAGCCCGGCGCGATTCGCGGTGTGCTCTGGTATCAAGGCGAGTCGAACGTCGATCGTCCTCGCGAATACGCGGAGCTTTTCCCCGCGATGATCCGCGCCTGGCGGGCGAACTGGGGCGACGACACCCTGCCCTTCTATTTCGTACAGCTCCCTAACTACGCGGACGGAGAGCCCGGCGGTCGCAAGTGGGCGAGATTGCGTGAAGCTCAGACGCGTGCGCTCGAGTTGCCTGCAACAGGCATGGCGGTAGCGATCGATTTAGGAGAGCCCGAGAACATTCACCCGACCAGCAAGGCCGAACTCGCGCGGCGGCTGGCTCTGCTCGCGACGTCCAAAATTTATGGAATCCCTGGCGACGACAGCGGACCTGTGTTTGCGCGGGCACTACGAGAAGGCGCAACGATGCGCGTGCACTTCACGCATGCTGGTTCCGGTCTGGTGTCGCACAACCGGCCGGTGCAATCGTTGGAAATTGCCGGCGCCGATAAAGTATTTCACGTGGCGTCAGCGCACATCGATCGCGACACCCTCGTGGTATCGTCTCCCGACGTGAAAGAACCAGTCGCGATGCGTTATGCCTGGAGCAACTCTCCGGTGGCAAATCTCTACAGCGGCGCTGGTCTGCCCGCCGTGCCTTTTCGATCAGACGATTGGTAACGCTGTGACGTTGCGAGTGTGCGCGCAGTCAGGTGGGTCGCTGGCCTGGCGCGCGAAGTGTAGCCGGGCTCGTTGAGCCCGGTCCAGGCACCAACCGGGGTCAGCGACCCCGGCTACATCAAACTGCGTAAAAATACAGCACCCCCCGCGAGCATCCCGATGTAGGTGGCGCGCTTGCCGCGCAACGTTCGTTCGCCTGCGGTGAGTTGCGCGGCAAGCGCGCCACCTACACCGACCGACCAAACCGAATACGTGCGTTTTCATATAGCTAAGCCGCGATCGGTTTGGACCGCCGAAATTAGGAACCAGTCACGCCCAGAAAATAAAAAGGGCGGGTCCGACGACCCGCCCTCATGAGAGGCGTTTTTCGAAATCGCGGCTGCTCTACTTCACTTCGTAGACTTCCACCATCGCGGCACCTGAATCCGCGCCACCGACCTGCGCGGTGTAAACGCCGGGCGCCAGCGTGATCAGGATTGCGCTGTCGGCGCTGCCCGCCGTTAGAGCGAAGGCACCGGTTGCCGTCGCCGCGGCAGAAATCTCCGTCGCGGATGCCGCGGGATACGCATTCGAGACAGAGACGGGCGTACTCCAATCGTCATTACGGGCGATCACGGTGACAGTCCCGCCGGTGATTTGATTGAGCGTGATGGCCGGGTTGGCCAAAGCTCCGGTGACATTTTGCGCAGTCAGGCCGGGACCAATACCGCGAATAAGCACCTGTTTCGCAGTGGAGCCAGTAATAACGAAACCTCCAGTGATGAACTGCCCGGCGGAAACCACCCCGCGCGCGGAGAGATTGATCAAATGCGGAGAGTCGGCGGGAGGTGGGTTAGCTTGCGCATCATAGACCTCGGCCAGCACCGTTCCGCCCGCCGTGCCGAGATCGCTAACAACAATTGTATAGGCTCCCGGCGCGAGTGTCACCAACAAGGCCGCGTCCGCCGAGCCCGCGGCGAGCGGAAATGCGCCCAAGCGGGCAAACGTGTCGACCAATTCGCTGCCGCCACCCCAGCCGCTGTTCTCGTTCTGCTGCACCTGGCCCTTGAACAGCTTGAGCGTGGGCTTCGCGAGCGCGTTCGTTACGCCAAGCGAGGTGAGGCTGGGGCCGACGGCGCGTAGCAGCACATTTTGCGAACTGTTTCCGGAGATCACGAACCCTGCGATGATCGTCGGATTGGACACGTTAATGTCTACGTTGACCGAAAGATTGATCAGCCGACCGACGTTGGTCGTCGAGCCAGGAGCTCCAACGAAGAGCGTCAGGTTCGTCGAGCTGGACCCGTAGCCATTGGTCGCGGTGAGCACAACGGTGAACGTCCCGGTTTGCGTGGGTGTTCCCGAGATCACGCCCGTGGTCGTATTCAACGTCAGCCCCGCCGGCAAACCGGTCGCGCCATACGCGGTCGGACTTCCGCTCGCGGAAATCGCGTACAGGAAACTGGAGCCAGATGCAGCACTCACAGCCGTGGCACTCGTAATCACCGGAACCGTGACAACGCTCGGCGCAACATAGCCGCGTGACTCGATCAGGCCGGACGAACTATTGGGCGAAGCGGGCATGATGCCGCTGGCTCGAATGTACATCGTGTCGCTGGCGAGACTCAGACCGCTGATGCGCCAGTTGCTCGTACCCGAGATGCGGGTACCAGCTCCCACATTGGCCCATGTGTAAGTATCAGCAGACGTCTCGAAAACCACTCCTGAGACTTCGGGAGCGGCTCCCGTCCTCGTCCAGATGACGGTGTTGCGCTCTGCATTGATTGAAAACGAATCGCTTGAGCTCGCCGACGTTGAAACACGCGCCAAGCCGTAGCGCGGCAGGTCGTCGACCGTGTTAAACAAACCGCCGATCACGATCTTGCCGTCACGTTGGAGGGCAAGCGCTGTGATGGGTCCGCTCGGCTTGGACGTAACCGAAGCGTCGAGACTTCCATCCGCATTCAAACGGGCGAGGTACGGGTGCTGTGTTCCGCCGATTTGCTGGAAGCTGCCACCTACGGTAATTTTTCCGTCGGCTTGCACGGCGATCGAATTGACCTGCCCGTCGTTGCCGGGATTAAAGCTACCGTCGACGGAGCCATCGGCATTGAGTCGGCCAAGGTTATTCACCGATGTGTCGGTACCGGGAACCGCGGTGTAGAGAATCCGACCGTCAGGTTGCAGCACGACCGAGTGGACGATGCCGGCAACGCTGGCATTGAATGAACCATCGACTGAGCCATCGGTATTCAAACGCGCAAGATACGGGCGCGCCGCGCCGGCGATTTTCGAAAAGCCTCCGCCCACGATCAGCTTACCATCGTCCTGCAATGCGATCACGAATACGTCGCCGTCGATGTTGGGGTTAAATGAAGTATCGAGCTCGTTCGCCGCCGTATATCGGGCAATGTGGTTGCGTGTCACTTGCGAAGAAGTGGGACCGACGTTGGTGAAGGAGCCGCCGATGACCGAGCGACCGTCGGCGAGCTGAACGATCGCATAGACCGCACCGTCTGGGTTGGGCAAAAATGCGGAGCTGACCGAACCATCGCCGCCGATCAATGCGAGGTTGTTAACGGCCACACCATTGATCGCGCTGAAGGCGCCGCCAACCAAAAGGGCTCCGGTCGGTTGAATGGCGGTAAAACTACCTGAGGCGAGGACTGAACCATCGGGGTAGCTGACCAACGTACCGACAGCAGAATCGAAGCTCGGGTTGAAGCTCGCGTCCACCGTCCCATCAGGATTGAGCCGGGCGGCTCGATTGCGCGGCGTGGCAAGCGCGGGGTCGTAATTGCTGCTGTTAGGTTGCAGGGCGGTGAACGAGCCACCAATTAGAATTTTCCCATTCTCATCCACCGTAAGGGCGAACACGGAGGAATTCGGATTGGGGTTAAAATCGTCCAACGATAGATCCGCATTTAGGCGGACGAGGTAATGCCGGGAACTGCCGCCGATACTGGTGAAATAACCACCGACGACGATTTTGTTATCCGGTTGGACGGCGAAGGCCGCCACGCTACCATTCGCGGCAAGGTCGATCGACTGATCCAACGTCCCGTCGGTATTGAGCCGCGCGATATAGCTGCGCGTTGTCGCCGTCGTGGCGTTGTTCGGCTGAAGCGTGGTGAAGTTGCCGCCGATGACGATTTTGCCGTCCGCGGCCTGAATGACCATGGCGGGGATCGAGCCGTTGGCTTTGGGATCGAACGTCGTGTCGACACTGAGGTCAGTATTGATACGAGCGATATAGCTGCGCGCCGTGTAAGTCGTCGACCCGCTTCCGGCGATCGATGTGAACGCGCCGCTGAGCAGCATTTTCCCGTCGGACTGGAACGCGATGGCATAAACTGCGCCGTCCGTTGCTACGCTGAAACCAGTGTCGAGATTGCCGTTGGCGTCGAGCCGCGCGATGTTGTTGCGAGTCGCGTCCCCGATGGTGGCGAAGGTGCCGCCGATCAGAATTCTCCCGTCGGAAAGCACCTTGATCACATTGATCGTACCGGTCGTTTTCAGCGCAAAACTCGTGTCCACGGTTCCGTCCGGATTGAACCGCACCAGACTGGGAGCAACCGGCGCTCCAGTGGCATCGGTGACATTAAACGTCCCGGCGAGCAGGAGTTTCGTGTCAGAGCCGACCGTTTGCACGGCTGCAGCCGTGACCCCGGTCATACTCGTGACCGCGGAATCAACCTTAAAGGTGCTGCGCAGCTGACCGTTGGGTTCGAGCCACGCAAATCCGCTGCTCTGGGTGGGGACGGCGGTGCCCTTGATGGGCGCTTCGGCGATGGAGTAAACCGGTCCGTTGATGGTCGGGACAAAATTAAGATCAGGCACACCATCAGCGCTAAACCGCGCCAGATTTGCGCTGCCCGTGCCGTTGATCGTTGCGAACGTGCCGGCGGCCAGAATCTCGCCATTGTACTGCGTTGTGATGGCGGAGATCGGCGCACCGCCGCCGCTCGCGAGATCCGCGTTAAACGACGTGTCGGGAAGACCGGTCGCGTCCACTTGCGCGATACGGCTGCGCGGAAGCCTGTCGGCACCGACCTGGGTGAATGCCCCGCCGATCAAAATTTTGGTGCCAGTGAGGACTACAGCGGTGACCTCGTTTCCGGGCAGAACGTCCAGGTAGAGATTGAACGAATCATCCAATGCTCCGGTGCTCTCAAGTCGGGCGAGATAACTTCGCGAGTACCCGGTGCCCGTCGGCGCCGGCTTGACCGAGCTGAAAGTGCCACCGACGACAATCTTGCCATCGGTCTGCACAGCGATCGCTGTAACGACGCCGTCGAGATTGGGATCGAACGCCGTATCCAGTGATCCATCCGCGGCGACGCGAGCGATGTGATTGCGTGTCGTCGCAGTCGTTGCGCCGTTGGGAGCGAGCTGAAGAAAGCCGCCGCCGAAAATGACTTTCCCATCAGACTGGACGGCGATCGTATCAACCAATCCGTTCACGTTGGGATTGAAAACCGTGTCAAGCTTACCATCGGCATCGAGGCGCATGATGCGGTTGCGAGTAACGGCGGTTGTCTCGCCGGCTGGCAGCACAGACGAGAACGAACCGCCGACCAGAACCTTGTTGTCGGACTGTGCCACCAGAGCCCAGACCGCATCGCTGGTCTGAGCGGTGTAAGTGAGATCCAGCGAGCCGTCGGTATTAATACGGGCCAAATAATTCCGCGCCACTGGGTCGGCTATGCTTAACGGGCTGAGCGCGGTAAATGCGCCGCCGATCAACAGGCGCCCATCCGACTGGAGCAACAACGCGTTGACCTGGTTGTTAGGCGCCGGGTCATACGTCTCGTCGAGGGAACCGTCCTCGTTTAGCCGCGCGAGGTAGGCTCGGCTCACGCTGTTTACGCGAGTGAACGCACCGGCGATGATGATCTTCTTGTCCGATTGCTGAACGGCCGCGACTACGCCGCCGTTCACTTCCGCTTTGAAACTCGGATCGACGCTGCCGTTCTCGTTTAGCCGGGCGATGCCGCTGCGCGTTTGGCCAGCGATGCTCGTAAAGGAACCACCGGCAATGATCTTGCGGTCGGACTGCACCATCAACGAACGCAGGCGGCCGTTCACGTCAGGTCGAAAATCAGCATCCAACAGTCCCGACGGTGAAATTCGGGCCATGTGATTGCGGACCACAGATGTCTGGCCCGATCCGCGAAGCGTGTTAAAGTAACCGCCCAGCACGATCGAGCCATTCGGCTGAATCAGCAGGGCGCTGACGTTGGAATTGGGCGTCGGAGCGAACGTCAGGTCGGCGCTGCCAGAAGGATAGATGCGCGCCAGATAAGCCCTGCTGTTGCC